>DATEAV010000209.1:0-2266 GCA_035288185.1 Anaerolineales bacterium
CCCCCGCCGGCCATGGATGAGCCCCTCACGCCACGCGAGTCCGAGGTCCTGGCGCTGCTGGCCGAAGGGCTTCCGAACAAGTCGATCGCTGGCCGCCTGGGGATCACCGAGCACACGGCCAAATTCCACGTCAACGCCATACTTCGGAAGCTGGGCGCACAGAGCCGCACCGAGGCCGTCGTCCTGGCCACAAGGCGTGGGCTCATCCTCCTCTGACCTGCCCGAAGAGATAGCCCCCATCCCAACACGACGAGGGGCGACGGGCTTCCATCTCCCCGGTATCCTTGCTGTCACAATCCATTTGGAGGGCGGGTGATGGCGAGCACGCTGAAAGATTTATCGAAGGAGTTGGCCGATACGGCCGAGACGGCCGGACGGAGCGTGGTCCGGGTGGAGGCGCGCCGGCGGTTGCCGGCTTCGGGCGTCGTCTGGTCGGCGGACGGCTTGGTCGTCACGGCGAGCCACGTCGTCGAGCGAGAGGAGGAGATCCTGGTCGGGCTGCCCGAAGGGGGGCAGGCCGAGGCGACGTTCGTTGGCCGCGATCCTGGGACGGACCTTGCGCTTCTCAAGGCTGAGGCGAAGGCTCTCACCGTAGCTGAGTGGGGCGACGCCAGTGAACTGCGTGTAGGCAATATCATCCTTGCTCTTGGGCGCCCGGGACGAACCGTACAGGCGACGCTCGGCATCTTGAGCGCCCGCGGCGAGGGCTGGCGGACGCCCCTGGGAGGTGAGATCGACCTCTTCTTGAGAACCGACGCGCTGATGGCGCCGGGGTTCTCCGGGGGACCCTTGGTTGGGGCAGCCGGAAAAGTCTACGGCGTGAATAGTTCGGCGCTCAGCCGAGAGGCCGGGATCGCCATCCCGACGGCGACGATCGGGCGTGTGGTGAGCGATCTGGCGGCGCATGGGCGCGTCCGGCGCGGCTACCTCGGCGTGGGGGTGCAGCCGGTCCGGCTTCCGTCGGGCCTCTCTGAGAAGACAGGGCAGGACAGCGGGCTCTTGCTCACCTCCGTCGAGGATGACGGCCCGGCTCATCATGCGGGCCTCATGCTGGGGGACGTCATCATCGCCTTCGATGACGCCTCCACGCGGAGCATGCCCGACCTCCTCGGGCTCCTCACGGGTGAGCGGGTGGGCTCGAGCGTGGGCGTGAAAGTGGTGCGCGCCGGGAAGGTGGAGGAGCGCAAGGTCACCGTGGGAGAAAGGCCGTAGGCGCCCCATGGCCGCGATCGCTTCTGCACTCGACCGCGAAGTCGAGGAGCTCACAGAACGCGTTCGACGGAGCCTGGTGAGGATCCAGAACGGGCATGGGGGCGCTGGCGCGGGAGCGATCTGGCATCCAGATGGCCTCATCCTCACCAACGCTCATGTCATCGGCCGTAGGTCGAGAGTAGTCGTCGCGGACGGAGTCGAGCGGGAGGCGAAGGTATTGGCCGTAGACACCAAGCGTGACCTGGCCGCGCTATCGGTGGAGGCCAGCGGCCTGCCGGCGATCGAGCTTGGGTCGTCTCGGAGTCTGCGGCCTGGGGAGTGGGTGATCGCTGTGGGCCATCCGTGGGGGCTGGAAGGCGCGGCGACGGCCGGCGTCGTGATCGGGGTTGGCGACCTGCCCGGGCTCCCGGCGGAGGGCCGGGAGATGATTGCGGCCAGCCTGCACCTAAGGCCGGGCGATTCGGGTGGGGTGCTCGTCGACGCCGCGGGCCGGCTCGTGGGGATCAACACGATGATGGCCGGGCCCGATCTCGGGCTGGCCGTTTCCGTGGACGAGGCCAAGCGTTTTGCCCGGCGGGCGCTTGGGAGTCGGGGGAAGGAAGCGGACTAGGGAAGCCTTCCGGCAGGCCTCAGCCTGAAGCGGACCGGCTGCGTGTAGCCATTAGTGCGAGCAGATGTTGACGCCGCGGCCTCTCAATCTGGATGGCAGGCGGCGTCAGGCGAGTTGGGGAAACCGCCCTGGAGGCCCATGGGGCTCCAGGGCCGCGCCTTGCCTCGGCGGGGCTGCTACGACGACTTCATGAATACGCGTTCATACAGGAAGGCGGCGATCGCCCCGCCGGCGAGCGGGCCGACGAGGTAGATCCAGAAGCCATCGAAACTTGCAAGCGCCAGCGCCGGGCCGAAGCTGCGCGCCGGGTTCATCGAGGCGCCGGTGAGCGAGCCGCCCATGAGGATGTCCATCGTCAGGACAAGGCCGATCGCCAGGCCGCCGGCGTTGCCGTTGCGCCCGGCGACGGCCGATCCATAGACCGCCGTGACCAGGAAGAAGGTG
>DATEAV010000210.1:0-15756 GCA_035288185.1 Anaerolineales bacterium
GGCGAGTAGCGGGCTTCGTCGGTGTTCTCGGCTGCCTCGACGAAAATGGCGTCGGCCGGGCAGGCCGCGGCGCACAGCGAACAACCGATGCATTTTTCCAGCCCGTTGTCATAGCGCCGCAGCACATGCCGCCCGCGGAAACGCTCGCGCATCGGCCGTTTCATCTCCGGGTACGACACCGTGACCGGAGGCTCAAACATGCTGCGGAATGTCGTCCAGAGACCCCGCGCCAGCTCAACCAGCCACATCACCCACTCTCCTACAGCCCCATCACAACCAGCACCGCGGTGATCGCCACGTTAAGCAGCGAGACCGGCAGCAGGATTTTCCAGCCAAAGGCCATCAGGCGGTCGTAGCGGAAGCGCGGCAGCGTCGCCCGCACCCAAAGCTGCAGGAACACCAGCGCGACGACTTTGACGAGGAGGTAGAGCGGCCCGAGCCACCCGAACCGCTCGACGCCCGGGCCCCAAAACCCGCCCAGGAAGAGGGTCGCCCCGATCGTGCTCACGGCGATCATCTTCACGTACTCGGCCATGAAGAAGAGAGCGAACTTCATCCCCGAGTATTCCACGTGATATCCCGCTGTCAGCTCCTGTTCCGCCTCCGGCATATCGAACGGCGCCCGGTTCACCTCGGCCAGAGAGGCGATCAGAAAGATCACAAAGCCGAGCGGCTGTACGACAACATACCAGAGGTGTTCCTGGTCGAGCACGATCTCGCGCAGGCTCATGGAGCCGGCGGTCAGGATCGGCCCAACGAACACGAGACCAAGCGCCAATTCATAGCTCACCATCTGGGCGGAGGAGCGGATGCCGCCCAGCAGCGCATACTTGTTGTTCGACGACCACCCGGCAATCACGACCCCATAGACGGCGATCGAGGTGATCGCTGAGAGATAGAGCATCCCGACGTTGATATTGTCGGAGAGCCCGAGGTTGATGCGCCTGCCGAACAGCTCGACGTCCGGGCCGAGCGGGATCACGCCGAAGAGCACCAGCGCCGGGATGACGGTGATGATCGGCGCCAGGACGAAAAGCGTGCGGTCCGCCCCCGCCGGGATCACTTCCTCCTTGAAAAACAGCTTGACCCCGTCGGCCACCGGCTGGAGCAAACCCCAGGGGCCGGCGCGATTGGGCCCGATGCGCACTTGCATCCTGGCCAGCAGCCGCCGCTCGAAGAGCGTCAGGTAGGCAAACCCGACGATCCCGAAAGCGACGATCGCAACCGACTTGACCAGCCACTCGAGAAGCAGGGCTACATCCATCGGATCTCGCCTACTCAGCCCGGCGCACTTCCACCGGCCTCACCCCTCGCAGCTCGAGACTCATGCTACGCGGCACGATGGCCAGACCGGGCGGGACGGAGGCCCGCACCCGCGCATTCACCCGGCGCACCCGCCCGTCCCATCTCACTTCGACGGCCTCCCGGTCCCCGATCCCGAGGCGTGAGGCGTCCTCCGGGTTGAGAGCTACGGACGCTTGCTCGAGATGCGCTCGCAAGATCTCCGACGCGCCCACAGTCGTCCCCGCATCGTAGAGCCTCGCCACCGGCAGGAGCATGAGCGGTGCCCGCTCCCGAGCCACAGGTAGATCGTGGCTTTCAAGAGAGAAATCCTCGCCGCGCTCGGCGGCGGGTACAAGCTTCACCCCGAGGCCCTGCTCATTCCGATAGGCCGTACCGCCATAGTAGAGATCGTCGCCGCCCACGATGGGCCATTGCGCCTCAACCCGCGCCAGCTCCCCATAGCTGGCTCCCCTGTAGTCGGGAACCGAGGCGGCGATCTCGAGCATCACGGCGGCCGGCGAACTCCCCGGAAGGGCCAGCCCCAGCGCGTTGCCGACCTCGGCCAGGATACGCCAGTCCGCCCGCGCCTCCGGCATCGGCGGCACGGACGGATAGAACCGCTGGACTCGGCGATCCCCGGTCGTGAGGGATCCTTCGCGTTCCGTGAATGCTTGCGCCGGGAAGACGACTTCCGCCCTCCGCGCCGTATCCGTGAGAAACAGCTCCTGAACGATGAGGAAATCCACGCCGCTCAGCGCTTCGGCCAGGCCTGGATCGTCGCGCAAGGGATCGGCAGCCATGACATAGGCCGCCTTGGCGTCCGACAGCGCTTCCTTGAGCCCGGTGGACGGAGGCCGAAGGCCCATGTCCCACGCGCCTTGCGTGTTGCTCCGCGGCCAGACCGGGATGAGCCCGCTGCGGGCGCGGCCGGCACAACCCAGCGATGCCAGGAGCGTGGCACACTCGCCGGCCAGGGCGGAGCTCCCGGCAGCATCAAGCCCCTCGCGGCCAAAGAAGATCAAGACGTCCTCGGCCCCGCGCAGTGCCGCCGCCGCGTGTTCGTAGAGTTCGGCGGAGGCTTCCACCGTCGAGTCCCCCGTAAGCGCGTGAACGACATTCAGAACTGCGAGAGCGGCGTCGCCCGCCGGGAAGCGGACGATCTCGTTCGCCACCGGGTCGAGGGAGGTTGGGAGGGCACTGGCGACGACGATCTTCGCGCCCCGCCGGGCCGCCTGCCGCACGCGGAGCCACCAGATCGGAGCCTCTTCATGCAGGTCGGCGGCGACGACCAGGATAGCGTCCCCCGCCCCGTAGGAGCCCAGATCGGCCTTGGAACCGGCGCCCAGCTTCTGGGCATGGTCGCCGCCGGCCATCCACTCATCCAGAACGGCGCGGCCTCCCACGCCCTCCAGCAAACGCCGGAAGTTGAAGAGATCCTCGTTCGACGCCCGGCCGCCGGCAATCCCCACAACTTTCCCGCCCGCCGCCCGCAGGCCCTGGGCTGCCCGGGCCAGCGCCTCCTCCCAGGTGGCCTCGACCAGCGCATTGCTCTTGCGAACCATCGGCCGGCGGAGCCGCTCCGGGCTGGCCGCGTAGTGATGAGCGAAGCGCCCCTTGTCGCAGATCCAGATCTCATTCACCATCTCGTTCTGGCGCGGCATCACCCGCTGCACCGTGATCTGGCCGTCCCGATCGGGCTGGCGGCGCGTGTTGAGAGTGAGATTGCAGCCGACCGGGCAGTGGGGGCAGATGGAGGCTGCGGCGCGAAGCTCCCAGGGCCGCGCTTCGAAGCGGAAGTCGGTCGTCGTCAGGGCGCCCACCGGGCAGATGTCGGACGTGTTGCCGGAGAAGATCGAATCGAATCCCGGCTCCGAGAAGGTGGTGATCTCCAGCCCTCGGCCTCTCTGGCTAAACCCAATCACCGGCTCGCCGACGATCTCCTCCTGGAAGCGCACGCACCGCCCGCATTGGATGCACCGCTCGCGATCGAGAACGATCAGGTCGCCGAGCGGGACGTGTTTGGCGAGCCGCGCCTTTTCGTCGTGGAGGAATCGGCTCTTTCCCGGCCCATGCGCCATCGTGAGGTTTTGCAGCGGACATTCCCCGCCCTTGTCACAGATCGGGCAGTCGAGCGGGTGTGAGGTGAGCAGGAACTCGACGATCTCCTTCCGTCCGGCCTTGGCTTTCTCGCTGAGCCCGCGCACCACCCAGCCCTCCCCCACCGCGGTGGTGCAGGCCGTCTCCAGCTTGGGGCTGAAATCGATCACTGGCTCGCCGTCGTCCCCCCGGACGGGCTGGCCGGTTCCGCGATCCCGCCGCGCTCGGCCGATCTCCACCAGGCACATCCGGCACATGCCCACGGGCTCTAGCTTCGGGTGATAACAGAAGACGGGGATGTCGATCCCGGCCTTCTTGGCCGCGTCCACGATCAGCGTCCCGGCCGGCACCGTGACCCGCAGCCCATCGATCGTCAGGGTAACCTGTAGATCGCTCATCGCCCGTCCGCAACCCGGGACGCGAAGTCGGCCCGAAAACTCGCAATCGCCGAGACCACCGGCATGGTTGAAAACTCACCCAGCGCGCAAAGGCATTTGCCCTGGATCTGTCGGGCAACGGTATCGAGCAGGTCGATGTCCTCGAGGCGAGCCTCGCCGCGCTCCACGCGCTCGGCCAGATGGAGCATCCAATACGTTCCCTCGCGGCAAGGGGTGCACTTCCCGCACGACTCGTGTTTGAAGAAGCGCGAGGTCTTCATGGCGACCCAGGCCAGGTCGGTCGTCTCATCGAGCACGATCACAGACGCAGAGCCGAGAGCAGATCCGGCGGCCTGGACCGCTTCGTAGTCCATCGGAGTATCCAGGATGCGCTCGTCGGCCGGCAGGATCACGCTGGAGGCCCCGGCGGGTAGAATGCCTTTCGCTTTTCGCCCATCGGGAATGCCGCCGCCGTGGGAGAAGATCAGCTCGCGAAACGTCGTCCCGAGGGCAAGCTCGTAGTTCCCCGGTCGCACGACTTTCCCCGAGAGGCTGAACACCTTCGTCCCGGGGCTCTTCTCAGTGCCCATCGTGCGATACCAGGCGGCCCCACGCGCCAGGATCGGGGGCAGGTTGGCCAGGGTCTCGACGTTGTTGATGACAGTCGGCTTGCCATAGAGGCCTTCGGCGGCGGGGAACGGAGGGCGCAGCCGCGGCTGCCCCAGCTTGCCTTCGAGCGATTCCAGAAGAGCGGTTTCCTCGCCGCAGATGTAGGCGCCGGCGCCGAGATGGGTGTGTACGGCCAAGTTGTAGTCGGTCCCAAAGAGGCCTTTCCCGAGCAGGCCGCGTTCCCGGAGCGATGCCAAATGGCCGTCCATCTCCTGGGCTACGTCCCAAAACTCGCCGCGCAGATAGACGTATGCCACCTCGGCCTGGGCGGCATAGGCGCAGATGGCCACGCCCTCGAGAAACTGGAACGGGTTTCGCTCCAGGATTTCTCGATCCTTGAACGTGCCGGGCTCGGATTCATCGGCGTTGGCGACCACATAACGGGGAAAGACGTTCGGCGTCAGGAACGACCACTTAACGCCGGTGGGGAAGCCTGCGCCGCCGCGCCCTCGCAGCCCGGAGGCCTTCACCTCCTCGATCACCTCTTGCGGCGTCGTTTTCGTCACCGCTCGACGCCACGCCTCGAATCCGCCGTGCTCGAGATAGACCTCCAGGCGCTCCAGCCCGGGGATTTCGCGATGGCGTAAGACGACATGCTCAGCCACGGCCGATTCCCTTGCGGAGCGCCTCGACAAACTGCAGCGCGGAGTCGACGGTCTGGTCCTCGTGATAGTGCAGGCCGTTCGGATCCTGCACCTGGAAGACCGGTGCCCGATCGCAGGCGGCCAGACACATGACTGCCTCCACCGAGATCAGGCCGTCGGCCGTCGTCCCGCCGATCTCGATCCCCAGGCGGTCGCAAAGGGCCTGGGCAAATGCCTGCGCACCGCGCAACGCGCAAGGCAGGTCGGTGCAGATTTGCAGGCGGTATTTGCCTCCGGGCCTGTCGTAGTACAAGCTGTAGAAGCCCACCAGCGAGCCCACTTGAGTCGGCGAGATCCCCAGAAGGGCGGCGATCTCCTCCAGGTCTTCCGGGGCGACGTGGCCGCGTTCTTGCTGCGCCAGGTGGAGCAGAGGCATCACCGCCGAGCGCCGCTGCGCGGGAGGGTACTTGGCGAGGATGGCCTCAATCGTCTCTCGATGCTTGTCAGCGAGCAAGAGCAGGCTCCTTCACAGTGGTGATCGGTGATCGGTTACGAGGGGATCGGTGGACAATCCTCTGATCCCCGCCGACCGATCACTGATCACCGTTCACTGATCACCCTCTCCCTACCGATCCGCATCCCCCAGCACGATATCCAGGCTGCCGATAATCGCCACCAGGTCGGCCACGAGGTGTCCCTTGGCCAGAATAGGCAGCGCTTGAAGGTGAGCGAAGCTTGGCGTGCGGAAGTACACCCGATAGGGCCGGGGTCCCCCGTCGCCCTCCAGGTAGCATCCCAGCTCGCCTCGCGGCGACTCGGCAGCGACATACACCGCCCCCTTCGGGGCCGGGAAGCCCTCCGTCCACAACTTGAAGTGATGGATCAGCGCCTCCATGCTATGGGCGAGCTCCGAGCGCGGCGGAGGCACAAACTTGCGATTGTCGCTTCGAACGGGCCCTGCCGGCAGCCGATCAAGCGCCTGCTGCACGATCCGCAGCGACTGGCGCATTTCTTCCATCCGCACGATGTAGCGATCGTACACGTCGCCGTGGGCGCCCAGCGGGACTTCGAACTCGTACTGGTCGTATCCGCCATAGGGCACCGCCTTGCGGAGGTCCCAATCGACCCCCGAGGCCCGCAGGCTCGGACCGCTCAGGCCCCAGCCAATGGCGTCTTCCCCGGAAATCACGGCAATCTTGCGCGTGCGATCGATGAAGAGCGGGTTCTTCGTCAGCAGCCGCTCATACTGTTGGATGCGCGCAGGGAACAGGCGCAGGAACTGGCGCACCGCCGGCTCAAACTCGGCCGGTACGTCCCGCCACAGCCCGCCCGGGCGGATGTAGGAGGTCATCATTCGCTGGCCGGAGCAGATCTCGAGGATATCCAGTATGAGTTCTCGCTCGCGGAAGCAGTAGAGGAAGACCGACATCGCCGCCAGGTCGAGCGCGTGGGTGGCGAGCCACACAAGATGCGAGGCGATTCGGGTGAGCTCGGTGAGGATCACCCGGATCGCCAGAGCCCGGGGCGGAACGTCCAGCTCCACCAGCTTCTCGATCGCCAGGCAGTAGACCAGGTTGTTGCCGACCGTGTTGAGGTAGTCCGTCCGGTCGGTCATCACCAGTGCCTGGAGATAGGTCTTGGCCTCCATGTTCTTTTCGATTCCGGTGTGAAGATACCCGATGTCCGGGATGCAGTTCACCACCCGCTCGCCATCGAGCTCCAACAGAAGGCGGAGCACGCCGTGCGTGCTCGGGTGCTGCGGGCCCATGTTGAGCAGCATGGTCTCGCCCTCGAGAGCCTGATTCGAGACCAGGTGCTTCAGTTCATCGACCGTAACTTCAACTTGCTCGAATGCCATCGCCGTAAATCCCTTGGGCCGGGTCCCTACTCCTGGGCATAGGGCTTCTTCCGGTCGATCTCCTCGTGATTGAAGGAGAATTGCACTTCCTCATACCCGAGGGGATAGTCCTTGCGAAGCGGATGTCCCACCCAATCGAACGGCATCAGGACCCGGCGCAGATCGGAATGCCCGACAAAGGTGATGCCGAACATGTCGAATACTTCGCGCTCGTGCCAGTTGGCGTTGGGATAGACTCCTTCAATCGTCGGAACCTCGGCCGCGGTGCTCGAGAGCGGCACCCGAAGCCGGAGAAACACCCGATGGGGAATGCTGTACAGCTCGTAGACGACGGCGAAGCGAGGTTCGTCGGGCCAGTAGTCCACCGCGGTGAGGGCGGCCAGGAAGTCGAATCGCAGCCTCGGATCGTCGCGCAGCAGCCGACAGGCTTCGGCAATCGCCTCGGGGCGCACAACGACGGCCGTCTCCCCGCGGAACGTTTCCACGGCGGGGATGGCGTCTTTCATTTTCCCCCGCAAGATCTCAACGGCGCGATCGACAAGATCCATCGCTTGGCCTCCGGCTACCTGCTCGCCGCCCACGCCAGGCTCGGCGCCCTATGCCCAGTCGGCGAGCTTCTCGCCCCGGACCTTCGCGTGCAGCGTCAGGATGCCGTGGATGAGCGCTTCCGGTCGAGGAGGGCAGCCCGCCACGTAGACGTCCACCGGGACGACCTCATCGACCCCCTGCACGATGGCGTAGTTGTTGAAAACCCCGCCGCACGAGGCGCAGTCGCCCATGGCGATCACCCATTTTGGATCGGGCATTTGATCGTAGAGGCGGCGCAGCACCGGAGCCATCTTCCGGCTCACCCGGCCGGCGACGATCATCAGGTCGCTTTGCCTCGGGCTGGGCCGCATCAACTCCATCCCGAATCGGCTCATGTCGTAGTCGGACGCCTGGGCGCTCATCATTTCGATCGCGCAACACGCCAGCCCAAAGAGCATGGGCCACATGGCCCGCGTTCGGCTCCAATTGATCGCTTCCTCAAGCTTGGTCGTCAGCACACCCAGGTTGCCCAGCTTCTGTTCTACTCCCATTCCAGGGCTCCCTTCTTGAACGCATACACATACCCGATCAGAAGCACCACCACAAACACAGCCATCTCCACCAGGCCGAAAAGCCCCAATTGCCCGAGGACGACGGCCCAGGGGAAGATGAAGACGATCTCGATGTCAAAGAGCAGGAACAGAACTGCCACCAGATAGAAGTGGATGGGGACTCGCCGCCGGCCAGGCCCGAATGGACGCATGCCCGATTCATACGGCTCTGCCTTGCGCGCCGTGGGGCGGCGCGGCCCGAAGAGCGCGCCCAGCGCCAGGGCTGCCACCGCCACCGCCAGGGAAACGAGAAACAGGACCACAAGGGGCAGATATTCGCTCAGCACAGCAACCACGCGCCTCCCCAGCGCACGCGCCTCGGCATTTATGATAACTCCCCTTTAGTTAAACAGCGTGCATTCTATCACAAGCGCCACAGAGGGTCAAATGCGGGCCCTCCCGGGGCGCTTCGGGCACTCCTGGCGTGGGGTGACCTCCCCATAGCGCCCCATAAGGAATGGGGCATCTCCCCCATCGAGGACGCCCGTCCCCCGGGAGGGCCGTTCCGTCATACGCTCCGAAGGGCGTTTGTCTATGAGAGGTAGTCGCGCAGGTGGCGGCTGCGCGTCGGGTGGCGGAGCTTGCGCAGCGCCTTGGCCTCGATCTGGCGGATCCGCTCGCGGGTGACATTGAAGTACTTGCCCACCTCCTCGAGCGTGTGATCCTTGCCATCGACGAGCCCAAAGCGCATCTCGAGCACCTGACGCTCGCGCTCGGTGAGCACGGAGAGGGCGTTCTGTACTTGCTCCTTTAGCAGCTCCCGGGCGGCCGCGTCGACCGGCTCGGGCATCGTCTCATCCTCGATGAAATCGCCGAGTTGGCTCGACTCCTCCGCCCCCACCGGCGTCTCCAGCGACATCGGCTCCTGGGCCAGGCGGATGATCCGCCGGACCTTGGCGGCGGCCCGCCGCCACTTGCGATCGAGCCCCGGCTCGACGCTCTCCTCCTCGGCGGTGGCCTTCAGAATCGCCGAGACTTCTTCGGGCTCCAGGAGCTCCATTTCGAGGGCCAGCTCTTCCGACGTGGGCTCGCGGCCGAGGTCTTGCACCAATCGGCGCTGAATGCGCATCAGGCGATTGATCGTCTCCACCATGTGCACAGGAATGCGGATGGTGCGCGCCTGATCGGCGATCGCCCGGCTGATCGCCTGGCGGATCCACCAGGTGGCGTAGGTGCTGAACTTGTAGCCCTTTGCGGCGTCGAACTTCTCCACCGCGCGGAGCAGGCCGATGTTGCCTTCCTGGATCAGATCGAGAAAGGCGATACCCCGCCCCATATAGCGCTTGGCCACGCTTACGACCAGGCGCAGATTGGCGCGGATGAGGGCCGCCTGGGCCTCCTCCGATCGAAGGCCCACCATCCGCGCGTCGGCCTGCAGGTCCTCCGGCGTCGGCATCCATCTCTGGAAGGTGCGCGTGGTGGGAAACCCCCGCCCCTTGTGCAGCCGCTCCGAGAGGCGCTGCTGGATGGAAGGCGGCATGAGATAGAGGGCCACGAAGACGTTGACCGCGTTTCGGGCCACCTGCTCCCAGGCCGGATCGGCCCCCCAGAGCCCATTATCCAGCCACGCCCTCAAATAGGAAGGCGTGTCACCATGCCAGGTCTCGCGAAGCTGGCGCGCCTCCTCGACGATCAGTTCCAGGTCGGGAACGGGTTGGCGAAGGCGTCTGGCGTCTTCGAGGGTTCGTTTCCATGCCGTGCGCAGGTCATCAAAGAGAACCAGCTGCGCGATGGCGAACGCCTCGGCAGATTTCGGGCGCGGCGTCCGGACGGAACGAAGAGCCTCGCCGCGTCGGACCGCCTCCATCCGTGCCGTGAGCCAGAACTCCTGGTCGGATCCCAGGAGCTCCACCCGGCCGATCTCCTTGAGGTAGAGGCGGACGGGATCGTCGGCCATCTCGGTGCTGGCCGCGATCTCTTCGACATCCACCTCCTCCTCAGCGATCTCGGCGGCGATGTCCAGATCCGGCTCGATCTCCATCGAGTCCTCGTCCAGCGACTCGGTGGCATCGGTCTCGAGGTCGGCAGCGAGGTCTTCCTCGGACTCGGCCTCCAGCTCGGGCTCGAGTTCCGATTCGGCCGAAGGGGCTTCCACCTCAATGGGCTCGCCAGGCTTCTTTCGGGCCATGGGTCTCCGAATGCGGGCCTCCGCTCAGGGGCCTGCGCGACGGCGGGCCAACGCCCGGTCGAGCCGGTCCCAGTCTCGGGTGATCCGCACTACCTCGCGCTGCAGGTCGATCATTTGCGTCTCGCCAGCCTCCTGGGCCTCTTGAAGCTGAAATTGCAGCTGGCTGCGGGCGGCGCCAAAGTTGCGTTTCCGAAGTCGCAAGAAGCCTGCCACGACCTCGTCGATGGCCCGCGGTTCCTGCAAGTCCAATCGGCCCCCCTCCCGCAGCAACACCTCAGCCATTTCCCCCAGAGGCGGGACAAGCTGCCCCCGCCAGTGGTCTGCGGGCTCGGATTCGTCCTGGGCCAGAGACGCCCGAATGGCCTGAAAGATAACCTGCCGCTCGGTTCCTGTAAAGTCCTGTGCCGAAAAGCGCTCGAGGTCCAACGATTGGAGCTCCCGGTCGATTCGGTAGATCATCTCGGGGCTCCTCAGGAGCACGCCCAGGCAGAATCTCTCCTGGGCGCCGGCCTCCACCGCAGGCTCGGCGCGGGGCTCTGCGGATTCGGGAGACGGTGTGGCCCGCCGCCCGCCACGGCGGGACGCCGCGGGCCGCCAGGCCACCAGGGCGCGCTCATCCACCCTCAGCCGGCGAGCCAGGGCTTGGCGATGCGCCTCTCGCTCCACCGGGTTGGCGACGTCCTCAATGAGCGGCAACACTTGGCGGGAGATCTCCGCTTTCACCTTGGGATCGTCCACATCCTTGCCGCGGAGCAACACCTCCAGGACATAACTGACGACCGGCTGGGCCGCGGCAACGATGGACGACCAGGCCGCTGGGTCTTCGCCCACCACCTCGTCGGGATCTTTTCCTTCCGGGAGCGTGACCACGCGGATGTCGGCGTCGAGGCGGCCTTCGTGACGGACGAGGCCCCGGGCATCGAAGACCGGATCGGCTTGCCGATCCATCGCCTCTCGCGCCAGAGTCAGACCGCGCAGCGTGGCCTGGTCCCCCGCCACGTCGGGGTCGAGCGCCAAGACCATTCGGCGAGTGAACCGCTTCAGAAGTCGGAGTTGATCCTCGGTGAGGGCCGTCCCCATCGGCGAGACGGCATTGTCGAATCCGGCCTGGTGAAGGGCCACAACGTCCAGGTAGCCCTCCACGATGACGGCCTGGTCGGCCGCTCGAATCGATTTGCGAGCCCGATCCAGCCCGTAGAGAAGCCGGCCCTTGTCGAAGAGAGGCGTCTGAGGAGTGTTGAGGAACTTGGGCACATCGGCCGGATCGACGATGCGCGCTCCGAAACCCGCCATTCGGCCTCGGGCGTCGCGGATCGCAAACATGATCCGGTTTCGGAATCGATCGTAGGATCCTCCGCCTTCCCGCTCGCTCAGCATCCCCGCTTCAAGCTGCTCCTGGTCTGTGAAGCCCTTCTCGCGAAGGAAATTGCGCAGGGCATCCCAGGCATCCGGGGCATAGCCGATCTCAAACGTCTCCAGAATGCTGTCGTTGAGCCCGCGCCGGTGGAGGTAGTCCAGGATCGGCGCGGCGGCCTGGGTTTCCAGCAGTTGGTGGCGGAAGAAGGCGACCGAGGCTTCGAGGAGATCGCGCAGTCGCTGGTGGGCCTCTTCGGCCTCCTCTTCAGCGGCATCCCTGGGGCGAAGCTCGACGCCGGCCCGCTCCGCCAGGGAGCGGAGTGCCTCGGGGAAGTCCCAGCCCTCCTTCTTCATCACAAACTTGAAGACGTCGCCGCCGTCGTTGCACGCCCCGAAGCAGCGCCAGGTGCCGGTGTCGGGGAAGACGACAAAGGCCGGCGTGCGGGTGTTGGGATGGAAAGGGCAAAACCCGGTGTAGTTCTTACCAGATTTGCGGAGCTTCACCGTCTCCCCCACCAGGGAGACGATGTCGATCCGGTCCTTGACCTCATCCACGACGGTCATGACGAGCGCCACCCTGCCTCGCTCCTGACCCCGAGCGCGTTGCCGCGCCGAGGGGAGCAGAGGGAGCGGAGATTATAGGGCACGGCCCCCCGCCGGCCAAGGGGAGGCCGGCCGCCCGCCGAACCCAGGCCGGTCAGAATCCCTCCACTCGGGAGAGGTCAGCCACGCCATGCGAAAGCGCAGCGACCCGCTGCAGGAGCCCCAGGCGGTTTGCGCGCAGCGCTTCTTCCTCGGCCATGACGAGCACCTCGTCGAAGAAGCGGGTGATCGCCGGGATCATCGGGGTGAAGGCCGTCAGCAAATCCTCCACCGACCCATCGTCCCGCGGCCGGGCCTCCGCCCGGCGAAGCGCTTCGAAGAGGGCCTGTTCGGCCGGCTCGGTGAGGCGGTCGGGGCTCAGCTCGTGCTCTGCCGGTTGATCGCGCGTGATCCGAACGCACCGGGCGAAGGCCTGAAGCGTCTCGGGCCAATCGGCATGCGCCACCCAGCGACCGAGATCCGTCACTGCTTTCGCCGCGCCGGCCGGGTCGTGCCCCTGAGCGGCCAGGACGGCCTCGACCACATCATGGCGGTGATCGGCCTCGAACACGCCCTTCAATCGGCTGTTGATGAAGGCCAGGCAGGCCTCGATCGCCTTGGGGGGCGCCTGGATGGGCAGGCCGGCCGCGGCCTGAGCCAGCCCGCGGCGCACGTCGAACCGCTGGCGATGGGCAATGAGGTTTTGGGCCAGCCCGATGGCGGCGCGCCGAAGCGCGAAAGGATCCTTCGCACCGCTGGGCTCCATTCCTGCGGCGAAAAGGCCGGCCAGGGTGTCGAGCCGGTCGGCGAGGCCGACAACGAGCCCTGCCTTGCTCTCCGGCGTCCGGTCCCCGGCAAAACGCGGCAGGTGATGCTCGAGAATCGCGTTGGCCACCTCCGGGCTCTCGCCGGAGCGGAGCGCATACTCGCGGCCCATCTCGCCCTGGAGCCCGGTCATCTCCACGACCATCTGGGTGGCAAGGTCCGCCTTGCTCAGGTGCGCCGCCCGGGCCACCACGCTTCGCTCGCTCGCGGAGAGCCCCAGGTCCTGCGCCAGGATTGCCGCCAGCCGCTCGAGCCTGGCGGACTTGTCGAGCATCGACCCGAGACGGGCCTGGAAGGCCAGGGTCGCCAGCCGCGGCAGATGGGCCTCGAGCGGCTTTTCGAGGTCCTTACGGATGAAGTAGGCCGCGTCGGCAAATCGAGCCCGGATCACTTGCTCGTTCCCGTGGGCGACAAGATCCATCCCCTGGCTGCCACCATTGCGCACGGTGATGAAGTAGGGAAGCAGCCGCCCGTCCCTTTCCACGGCGAAGTAGCGTTGGTGCTTCCGCATCACCTCCACCAGCACCTGGCGCGGGAGCTCCAGGTATCTCGCCTCGAACGAGCCCCTCAGGGCTACGGGCGACTCGACCAGGTTGGCCACCTCGCGCAGAAGCGCCGGGTCGTCGCTCACCCGTCCGCCGACTTCCGCCGCCAGCGCCTCTACGCCCTGCCGGATCTTCTCCTGCCGCTCGGCGATATCGGGCGCGATCCCTTGCTGCTTCAGCCGGAAGAGGAGATCCCCGGGGTCGCGCACGCGCAGCCCCTCCGGCGACTGGAAGCGAAGCCCCCGCGTGATTCGCCCCGAATGCAAGCCGGCGAAATTGAGTGGGACGACGTGTTCTCCGTGGAGGCAGAGGATCCAGCGGATCGGGCGCGAGAAGGTGACTCCCGCCGCTCCCCAGCGCATCGAGCGATCGAAGCGAAGCCCGGCCAGGATTTCGGGGATACGGCTGGCGAGCACGTGGTCGGCGGTGTCCCCGGGTTCTCTCACCTCGGCCACCGCGTACCGCCCCCCCTCGATCTCCTGCACACGGAGGACCTCCACCCCCACCCCGCGGCTGCGAGCAAATCCGAGCGCCGCTTGCGTCGGCCGCCCCTGGCCGTCGAAAGCCCGGTCGGCCGGCGGCCCCTTGACGAGGGTCAACCGCTCCGCTTGCCGCGGGAGGAGATCCTCGACGCTTACTAGGAGGCGCCGAGGCGTTCCCATCACCTTGAGCGGCCCATGGCTCAGGCGCGCCTCGTCCAGGAGCTGGGTGAAGGCCTGCTCGAGCTGACTGATAGCGGCCTCCAGGTCTTCTACGGGAAGCTCTTCCGTTCCGATCTCCAGTAGGAACGGCGCCGGCGCCGATGGCGGCGCCGCCCGATCCCCCTCGGGAGGCCGGGTGGCGGGCTCCCGAGAGTCACCCGATCGCAACCAGGGAAAGCCCTGAGCCTGGCGCTGTGCCAGGTAGGCCTCCGCAACCCCCCGGGCCAGGTCCCGCATCCGCCCGAAGAGGGCCGCCCGCTCCGTCACGCCGATCGCCCCACGCGCATCCAGGATGTTGAAGGCATGCGAGCATTTCAACACGTGGTCATGGGCGGGGAAGACGAGGCCAGCCGCGAGCGAGGCTTTGGCCTCGGCCTCGTACTCATCGAAGAGCAGCCGGAGCCTCTCGACGTCGGCCCTCTCGAAGTTGTAAAGGCTATGCTCCTTCTCCGCCTGGAGATGCAGGTCACCATAGGTCAGCCGATCATTCCAGGCGATGTCGACGAAGGTGTCGACGTCCTGCAATGCCATAAGAATTCGCTCGAGGCCGTAGGTGATCTCCACCGAGACCGGCTCGAGAGTCTGGCCGCCCGCCTGCTGGAGGTAGGTGAACTGGGTGATCTCCTGACCATCCAGCCAGACTTCCCAGCCCAGTCCCCAGGCGCCGAGGGCGGGCGCTTCCCAATTGTCCTCAACGAAACGGATGTCATGGCGGGCCGGATCGATCCCGAGCGCCACCAGCGAGCGCAGGTATCTCTCCTGCGAATCACCCGGATCCGGTTTGAGGATCACCTGGAACTGATAGTAGTGCTGCCAGCGGTTCGGGTTTTCGCCGTAGCGGCCGTCGGTCGGACGGATCGACGGCTCGACGTAGGCTACGTTCCATGGCTCCGGCCCCAGAACGCGCAGGAACGTCGCCGGGTTCATCGTCCCGGCGCCGACCTCCGTGTGGTGAGGCTGCCAGATCACGCAGCCCTGATCCGCCCAGTAGGTCTGGAGAGCGAGGATGACAGTCTGGAGGGAGGGAGCAGGCTTGGAGGGCAATGGGTTCCCCATGAAAAGTGGGTGGTCGGTGAACAGTGATCAGTGATCGGTGATCGGTCTCTCTGGGACCTGGGCGCCAGGGCGCCAAGGCAGCCGGTGCCCAAATGCGGAGGTGCCCGGCCGCCTATCACCGATCACCGAGTAACCGATCACCCTTCACCCCTGGCTTCAGCCGTTTCCACGGCTGGCACCTTCTGGGCCACAAGGGCCCGCACGCGCTGGATGAAGTCCGGTGTCTTCAGGCGCCGCTCGAGCACGTGAGTGAGGTAGCCTTCCATGAGCGTCTCCAATTCAGCCTGCACCGCGCGACTGACGCTGATCTCGGCCACCTGGTCGAACGAGTTACGCTGGTAGTAGCGTAGCACCTTGAGCCCCCCCAGACTGATCGGCCTCGCATCCCGTCTCCCCGGGCCACATTGCGGGCACAGGACGCCGCCCTCCCTGGCGGACCAGGACTGGTTCTCCGGCCGGATCTCCCGGCCACACCCGACGCAGCGGAAGAGCTCAGGCCGATACCCCACCTGCTCCAGCAGACGCAATTCATAATGGCGTACAACGACCGCCGGA
>DATEAV010000211.1:0-4629 GCA_035288185.1 Anaerolineales bacterium
CACGGGCAAGAGAAGCCGGAGGGAGATAAAGGAGGCGTCCACCGTCGCCAGGTCGATCGGTTCAGGGAGCGAGCTCACGCGCCGGGCGTTCGTCTTTTCCATGGCGATGACGCGCGGATCGGCCCGCAGCCGCCGATGGAGGATCCCGTGCCCGACGTCGATGGCGTACACCTTCCGCGCCCCATGTTGGAGCAAGCAGTCGGTGAAGCCACCGGTCGATGCCCCGACATCGGCGCAAACCCGATCTTGCACGGGGATGGGAAACGCCGCGAGCGCCGCCTCCAGCTTCTCCCCACCCCGCGAGACGAAGCGCGGCGGTTGCTCGACGGCAAGGCTGGCATCCGGCGAGACGAGTTGGGAGGGCTTTCCGGCGACCTGGCCCTCGACTCGCACCTGGCCCGCCATGACCAGCCGCTGGGCGAGCGAGCGGCTCTCCGCCAGCCCTTTTTCCACCAAAAGGACATCCAGGCGTCCGCGCTTGACCACGCCTCGATTCTACATGTCGAGGCAAAGTTCTCATACGGGCTCCCGGAGCCTTGAAGGCTCCGGGAGCCGTGCCAACTCGCCTCGCGGCGGCACGCGCCTCGGCACGCCCCTCGCCCCGGGCCGGTCACTTGCCTCGCCATATCCTTCCTGCTAGACTCGCCCGCATGCTTAAGAACGTGCTGCGAACGATGAGGCCGCGGCAATGGCCGAAGAACGCCTTCCTCTTCGCCGCCCTCGTCTTCGATCGGCAGCTGCTCTCTCCAGAGCCACTCTTGCGCGCGATGTCTGGCTTCGTTCTTCTTTGCCTGGCGTCTGGGCTCGTCTACATCATCAATGATCTGGTCGATCTGCCTCACGACCGCCAGCATCCCGTCAAGCGCAAACGGCCGATCGCTTCCGGGAAGCTGTCGGTCCGAGCGGCACGGGCCGCGGCCGCCGTGCTGGCGGCCCTCACCCTCGCCGGCAGCCTGGCCCTCGACCTGCGCTTCGCCCTGATCGTCGCCGTCTACGTCGTCTCCAACCTGCTCTACTCCTTCTGGCTCAAGCACATCCCGATCATCGATGTGTTTGTCGTCGCCTCGGGCTTCGTCTTGCGGGTGGCGGCGGGCGTGGTGCTGCTCACCGTGGAGCGATTCTCACCCTGGCTCTACGTTTGCACGACGCTGCTGGCCCTCTACCTTGGCTTCGGCAAGCGGCGCGCGGAAATGGTCCTCCTGGCCGATGGCGCCAACGCACATCGCAAGGTCCTCGACGGCTACACGATCCCCCTCCTCGACAGCCTCATCATCATCGTCTCCGGAACGACAATTGTGGCCTACTCGCTCTACACCTTCTCGGCGCCCAACCTGCCCGGAAACCACTTGATGATGCTGACAATCCCGTTTGTCATCTACGGGATCTTCCGCTACCTGCTCCTCATCCACGTCCAGGACGCCGGGGGAGCGCCGGAGGAGATGATCCTCACCGATCGGCCTCTCCTGAGCACGTTCCTGCTCTGGGGGTTGTCAGTCGTCGCCATCCTCTATCTGGGCACATGACGCGCGCCCGCGCCTCCGGGAAAGTGATCCTCTTTGGCGAGCACGCCGTCGTCTACGGACGGCCGGCGATCGCCGTCCCCTTCGCGCAGGTGCACGCGACGGCCGACCTCGTCACTCAGCCCGAGGGCCCTTTGGGCGAGATCTGGATCGAGGCGCCCGATATCGGCTACACCGCACCGCTGAGCGGAGCGCCGGACAAGGATCCCCTGGGGCTGATCCTACGGCTCGGCAAGAGTGAGCTCGGTCTCACCGACCACCCTCCGCTCCGCCTCCAGATCTCCTCCACGATTCCCGTCGCCTCGGGATTGGGGTCCGGCGCGGCGGTGTCGGTGGCCATCTTGCGGGCGCTGGGGGAGCACTTCGCGCGTCCGCTTCGGCCGGAGCGTCTCTCGGCGCTCGCCTTCGAGGTCGAGAAGATTCACCACGGCACGCCGTCGGGGATCGACAACACCGTGATTGCGCACCAGCGCCCGGTGTTCTACATCCGTGGCAAGCCGATGAAGATCCTCCATATCCGCGCGCCGTTCCACCTTCTGGTGGCGGACTCGGGGCTCCCTTCCCCCACCGCCGAGGCCGTCGCCCTGGTCCGGCGTGAATGGGAAGCGCGGCGGAAGCACTACGAGGCGATCTTCGACGAGATGGGAGAGATCGTCGAGGCGGCCCGGGAGGCGATCGAGACGGGCGTCCCCGAGGCTCTTGGGCCGCTGATGGATCGAAACCAGTCGGCTCTCGACGCGATGGGTGTGGTTACGCCGGCCCTGCGTGGCATGCTCTCCGCGGCCGTTGCGGCGGGAGCTTTGGGAGCCAAGATCTCGGGCGCCGGCCTTGGGGGAAACCTCATCGCCCTCGTTCGGGCCGAAAGGGCCGACGCCGTCGCGCATGCGCTGGCGTCGGCGGGCGCGGGGCAAGTGATCCTGACCGAGGTAGGCGGATGATCTTCCTCAAGCTCGGTGGCTCGCTGATCACTGAGAAGTCGAAGCCCGAGTCGCCACGCCTGGATGTGCTGCGCCGGCTCGCCCGGGAGATCGGCGAGGCGCTCGAAGCCTCGACGGATCTTCGAGTGCTCGTCGGCCACGGATCCGGCTCCTTCGGCCATCAGGCCGCCGCGCGCTACGGGACACATCGAGGGGCCGCCGGCCCAGAGGCCTGGCGCGGGTTCGCCGACGTCTGGGCCGCCGCCTCACGCCTCAATCGGCTCGTCGTCGACGCCCTACGGGAGGCCGGCCTGCCCAGCATGGCCTTTCCCCCCTCCGCCTCGGCGGTGTGTGAGGCGGGCGAGATTCGGGAGATGGCCGTGGAGCCGCTCGCCCGAGCCCTCGAATCCGGCCTGCTTCCCGTCGTGGCCGGGGATGTGGCTTTCGATCGCGTATGGGGATCCGCCATCGTCTCCACGGAGAGGGTATTCGCCTTTCTCGCCTCACGCCTTCTTCCGAGCCGCGTGCTCCTGGCGGGCATCGAGCGTGGCGTCTACTCCGACTTCCCTCAACGAACGGAAGTCTTGCCTTCGCTGAGGCGGGAAGACGTGGGCCGGATCTTCCTCGCCGGCTCGACGTCGACAGACGTCACCGGAGGGATGGCCGGCAAAGTCCAGCAGGCGCTCGCGCTCGCCGCCGCCATCTCCGGACTCGAAGTCCGCATCTTCTCCGGCGAGACTCCCGGCCAGGTGCGCGAGGCCCTCCTGGGCGGGACGCCGGGGACTCTGATCGTCCCATAGTCTCCGTCAGCCTCAGAGCCTGTGAGTTAGCGTCGAATCGACCCGTCAGGAGCATCCGCGGCGGGCGTGTCTTGAATCGCCTTCCGCAATGTCGGCATGGGCGGCCCGGAAGGGGTGAGGCTGAAGGTCAGACGCGTTCAGCCCGGCGGTGGCGCATTCGCAGGTTTTCAGGAGCGCGCCGTAGGCGGTAGAATCAGCCTGCACGGACCAACTCGGGCGTCCCGAGGGAATTCGCACGTGAAGCGCGCAATCCCGTTCCTCCTCGGCCTTTCCTTCCTCCTCTCCGCGTGCGGCGAGAGCCCGGGCCTCACTCCCGACACGATTCCCACCCCATCGGTTCAGGACGTCGAGCCCACCGCCGGGCCTTACGATGCATCGCTCTCCGCCCGACTCGAGACGCCGGACGGCGCGCTATCGATCCGTGGGCCGGCGGGCTGGGCAGGGACGTCCGGCATCGGCTTTCTAAGGGTCGCCGCCACCGAAGGCGCTCTCTACGACACCGGCATTCCTTCCGCGGCGCGCCTCACCTTCACCGTCGCCACGGGGACGGGACGCTCGCAAGACTTCTCCCTAGATGGGCGCTCGGCGCGCGAAATCTACGCGTACTTCGCCCTCTTCCCGGAGTCGCACGTCGGCCGGCCGTCGGAAGCAAGCGATCTGCGTTGGCCGGGCCTGGAGGGGCATCGCAGCAGCTCGCGCGATGGCGACCAGCATCTCCTGGTGCTTACGATCGACGGCGGGACCACGGTCGTCGTCCAGGCTTACTGCCCTGTCGGCGAGTGGAACCTCCTCGAGCCAATGCTGCGTTCGATCCTCGACACGCTCGAGGTGGGGTGAGCGGTGGCGGGCCGGCGGTGGGGTGAGGTAATGTTGCGGCGAGGCAAGCGGCGGCACCTGACCTTGGAGCGATGGTGATCGGTTAGTCGGTGATCGGTAGGAGGGTGGTGAGGTCGGAGATCTACCACCGATCACTGATCACCGATCACCGGTCTCCGATCAATGATCACCCCCTAGCGGAAGAACGCGAGGGTCGAGCCCGGATACCTCGCGACGAAGGCTGCGAGACTACGCTCTCAAGGCGCTCGGGGGCCGCTCCTTGGCGGTGTGTCCATAAGGATCTTTATGCTTTTCACGCTCCCGAGCGACGGATGATACTTGTGAGGCCGGTCCCCAGGCCCTAGAATCGTCTCGCCAGGCACCGCACGAGTTCGGACCCCTGAGGTGGAAAATGAGCGACCGCAAGAAGGTGACCCTGCCGGCACTCTTCAAGAAGGTGGGAGAGGCCCAGCCGATCAGCATGCTCACGTGCTACGATTTTCCCACCGCCCACTTCCAAGAAGAGGCCGGGATCGACATGATCCTGGTGGGCGACAGCCTGGGGATGACGATGCT
>DATEAV010000212.1:0-7470 GCA_035288185.1 Anaerolineales bacterium
CCGATCGCCCAGGCTGCACCTGGTCGGGCACCTGGCCCGGCCACGACCCCCTGCACTAGCGCTCCCCGCGCTCACTCCGCCGGCGCCCCTCGTCCGACGTATCGCGATCGGGCCCACGCATCGGCGTCGGCCCGTTGATCACGATCCCCTTGGCGCACGCAACAGGGCGCCTATTCGTCCACCGAGCGGCCGCGCCCATCGACGTCAAAGAGCCTATGAACTAATCCGACCAGAACCCTTCTCTTCGACTGGCGCGTCCCAATGGCACCCACCCCGTTCGCCCTGCGGGCTGGCCCCCGCACACCTGCCCCGAACAGCACAGCTTGTGAACGAATCTCCGAGCGATCCTTGGGATCCTTCTCCGCGGTTGAGGCATCCTAGGATTGCCCCCACCCCGTTCGGGCCGCGAAGCCCTGGCCCGCCGGGGCGAGACGGCCCCTGCCCCTCCCCGGCAGTTGCCTGGATTCAACAACCTGAGGCGGACATGCCGGGGGTGGGGAGGTTGATCTAAGGAGGTAGGGGGCGGCCGGGCCGCCCCCTACCTCCTTAGAACCTCGTCCCCCTCTCCGCTTTCGATCCGCGCCCAGGAAGAGGCGTGACAAGCGGAGAGGGGGGAAGGGGGTGAGGCGGAAAGCTACAGGACATGAAGGGAACCGCATCGGTGCGATTGGAGACGAGGGATGCTTGCGCATGGCCTCGTCCGATTCATTCACAGCCCCTTAGATCACGCCCAGATCCTTCCCCACCCGCTCAAACGCCGCCAGGCCTTGTTCCAGATCCGATTGCGAATGCGCGGCCGAGATCATCACCCGGATTCTCGCCTTGCCCTTGGGCACCGTCGGATAGCCGATGGCCATGGCAAAGAGACCTCCCTCGAAGAGCATCCGGCTGAATCGCTGCGCCAACGGCGCCTCGCCGAGCATGATCGGCGTGATCGGGGTCGTGCTCTTGCCGGCGTCAAAGCCGATCGCCTGTATCTCCCGCTTGAAGAACTCGGTGTTGGCCCACAGGCGGTCGACCAGCTCCGTCGAGCCCTCGAGGAGATCGACCGCCGCCAGACAGGCCGCCACATCCGGCACGGTCATCGCCGAGGAGAAGAGGAAGGGCCGGCCGCGCTGCCTGAGCCAATCGACCACCTCGGGACGTCCGGCGGCCACGCCCCCCACGACGCCAAAAGCCTTCGAGAGGGTGCCGATCTCGATATCTACTTTCCCATGAAGCTGGAAGTGATCCACGATCCCTCGTCCCCCTCGCCCCAACACCCCCTCCCCGTGAGCATCGTCCACCATCAGCAGGACGTCGTATTCATCGGCAATGGCGTGGATGCGGTCGAGCGGCGCCACATCCCCATCCATGCTGAATACCCCGTCGGTGACAATCAGCGCTCGACGGAACCCAGTGCCCCTGGCCTCTTCGATCGCCGCCCGCAGCGCCTTGGGATCGGCGTGGCCGTAGCGCACGATCCGGGCGCCCGAGAGGCGGCTCCCATCGATGATGCTCGCATGGTTGAGCTCATCGGAGAAGATCACGTCGTCCTTCCCCACAAGGGCGGGGATCACGCCCAGGTTGGCGCAGAAACCCGATTGAAACGTGATGGCGGCCTGCACGCCCTTGAAGGCCGCCAGACGACGTTCGAGCTCCAGGTGCAGGGTCATCGTCCCCGCGATCGTGCGCACGGCCGCCGGCCCGATGCCGTAGCCATCGATAGCCTCCTTGGCCGCTTGAAGAAGACGGGGATGGTTCGCCAGCCCCAGGTAGTTGTTGGAGCAGAAGTTGAGAACTTGCTTTCCGTCGACCACCAGCCAGGCCCCTTGAGGCGATGAGAGGGTGCGGATGTGCGTGAAGAGGCCTGATTGCCGCAGGCCCTCCAGCTCGTCGAGAATCCACTGGGTGCGCTGCGCAGGTGTCATGGAATATCCTCGGTTCGTTGGCGATCAGGTCGGTTGCAGCCCGAAGGAGATCAGGGCCAGCTTGCGACGGCGGGGGAGGGCCTTGAGCGCCCTCTCGCGGCGCATGGCGGCCGATCGGTCGGCAAGCGTCTCCACGTAGGCCAGACGCACCGGTCGCCGCGCTCGAGTGTACTGGGCCCCCCGGCCGGCGTTGTGCTCCCGAAGCCTTCGCTCCGGATCGGTCGTCCACCCGGTGTAGAACGTGCCATCGGCGCATTCCACGATGTAGCAGTAGGAGACGGGCACACGAAAGATTATACGACGGCGGGCGCGAGCGGAAAACATGCCCCCGCCTGGGCGGCTCCACTCGGGAACGCGCGGCTCGCGGTCCGGTGATCAGTGGGAGCCGGCGATGAGGCGCAGTCAGCAGGCGGCCGGGCCCGGCAGGGGCCTCGATGTTGGAGCACAGGGTGATCGGTTACTCAGTGATCAGTGGAGAGGCTCCGTGTCGTAGGAGACACACTACTGATCACTGATCACCGATCACTTCTTTCCCTATCCTTCTTTGCCACAGCCCGTTATCATTGCCCCACGGGCGGGTTCCGCCCCCGGAGTCGACCCATGGCCTGGTCTCAGGCAATCTGCGCATCGTTGCTGGTTGTGTTCGGCGTGGGGGCGCTCACCTATGGCGCTCGCGTGATGGCGGGGCGGGCGCCGCTCCCGTGGTCATTCTTCCTGCGCAAGCCTCCCGTTGCCCCCTCAGCCTCCCAGCCTCAAGAGACGGCCATCGCGGCGATCCTCGGGTTCATGATCGCCACGATCAGCATCCTCGGGGGCATCGGCCTGCTGGTTGTCAGCCTGCTCTAGAAGGCAAGGCCAGGAGCGGATCCTCGCCTAAGGCCGCGGCTGGCTGTCGCGACGCTGGTCTTTGGCGCGCAGGCCGCCAATACCCAAGAGCCGGTCGAGGATTCCGCCCTGAGGGACCTCGACAGGGGCAATCTCCTCCTGAGCCCAGTCTCCGCGCGAACGGGCGGCCAGCCAAACGTAGTGGGCCTCCACAGCCTCCGCCAATCGCTTCTCGAGCCCCTCTTCATCGCCCCTTGCGATCAAGGCCCGCAGGGCCTGCAGCTCCTCGATGGCGGTGTCGAGCCGGGTGAGCACATTGAGCCGGTTAAGTGACAGCCCCGCCTGGAGCTCACTCGGCGCCTGGAGGGCGCCCACGATGGCGCTGGCGGCGAACAATCGGCCGGCCATCCGCCGCGCTTCCCTCCATCCCGGGCTCCGCACCGCCGCTCGCATCAGAGCCGCACCGAGCAACACGGGCAGGTCTTCAACCGTGGCGGTCACCGCATCCACCTCAACCGGGTCGATGAAGAACGGCTCGGCCCCGAGCCACGACGCCACCTCGAGGGCCAGATCCACCGTCGCCTCCGGCGTGCGCGCCGGGATCACCAGGGCGATGAGGCCGCCCTCGAAGAGGTCGGCGCGCGGTTGGCTGGCGCCCAGGGCGCCGCTGTGCAATGCGCCCGGCGCCACGCTGGGCACCGCGCCGATGTAGTAGCGGCCCTCGGGCAGGAACTCCGCCGCCCATCCCATGGCCGCGCCCTTCAGCCAGGAGGTGTCGAGCACGAGCGCGCCCGCCTTCAACCGCGGACCGACGGCTTCCAGATAGCCGCGCACTTGCCCGGAGGGCAAGGCCAGGATCACCAGATCGGCGGCCCCCACGGCTCGCGCCAGCCCCAGCGCCAGCTTCTCGACCGCTCCCGTCTTGCGCGCCGCTCGGGCGGTTGAGGAATCGGCATCGTAGCCGGTGCAGGTGACGTGGCGGCCCCCGCGCCGGATCGCCAGCCCGATCGAGCCTCCAATCTCACTCAATCCGACGATGAGGATTTCGCGTCCCATGGACCCACCTCCAGCCTCGGCCATCCCCGCCCACTTTCCATTGCTACTCGTTGCGCCTCCGTGACGACGCGTGCCGCTCCGGGAATCCTGCTGCGGAGGTCTCGCTTTTCATGACGGTCCGCAATCGGCGAGCCGGGCGGTGTGGTTGTGGAGGTGAAAACCAAGGGTGGACTAAAGAAAACAGCAGCCGTCGTTCGCAGCCGGGATGACAGCTCCCATCCGCGCGCCCGGCGGCGCGGCCCACCTCAGGTGACCAACAGGCCCAGGACGCGCGCCGCCGGCGTGCCGACCAGTGCGCCGAGCAAGTTGATCCCGCCCACGGTGCCGAAGACCAGGAGGAGCATCAGGATAATCGGGCCATAGGGCCGAATTCGCTCCAAGAACTCCTGTCCCGCCCTCGGCAGGAGATACTCCGCCACCTTCTCACCATCGAGCGGCGCAAGCGGGATCAGATTGAAGAAGAGGAGGATCAGATTGATGTAGATGAACTGAATGAGGAACTCGGACGCGGAGGGGAAAAGGCCGCCTGTCGCGGCGCGGGGATCGAGAAGGCCGGCGCGAAAGGGGATCGCCGCCACGATGGCCAGCACCAGATTCGAGAACGGCCCGGCCACCGAGACGAGCATCAATCCGGCCGGTGTGCGCCGCCGCAGCGCGTAGGGATTCACCTGCACCGGCCGCGCCCAGCCGAAGCCGGTCAGGAGGAGCATGAGGGAGCCAAGCCAGTCGAGGTGAGCCAGGGGGTTGAGGGTGAGGCGTCCGCTAAACCGCGGCGTGTCATCGCCCAGCTGATCCGCCGTCCACGCGTGAGCGAATTCGTGGACGGTGAGCGCGATCACCAGCGTCAGGAGCCGGCTGACCAGATCTGGGAGGCCGAGATTGAACATGTCGCGGGATTATACCATCGGGGCCGATGGTATAATCCGCCGTCAGATGGGTTGCGGCGGCCGGCGTGCTCCCCGATCTCCAAATGAACGATATCTTGCGCTTGCGAAAGCCCCATCCGTGCGGCACGACCGACTGGGTGGTAGTGCGGCTCGGCGCGGACATTGGGTTGAAGTGCCTGGGCTGCGGCCGCCGCATCTTGCTGCCGCGGCGTGAGGTGGCTCGAAGGCTGAAGGCCTACGTCGGCCGGGCCGGGAGCGATGCGAGCGATGGCTGATCAACCCCGAGTTCTGTTCCTCTTCTCCGATACGGGCGGCGGTCACCGCAGCGCCACCGAAGCGATCATCGAGGCCCTCGAGCATGCCCACCCGCGGCGGTTCCGCATTGAGATGATCGACGTCCTCACCGAATACGCCCCCTTGCCCTTCAACCGATTGCCTCAAGCCTACCCGCGCATGGTCCGCTCGCCACGCGCCTGGGGATGGGGGTTCCACGCCCTCGACGGCCACCGCCGCGCTCGGGCCCTCACCACCGCGGCGTGGCCCTACGTCCGAGGCGCCGCCCGCCGCCTGGTCCACGACCGGCGCGCCGATCTGGTCGTCTGCACTCACCCGCTCCTGAACGCGCCGATCCTGAAAGCCCTCGGCCCGCGCCGCCCGCCTTTCGTCACCGTCGTCACCGATCTCGTCACCGGGCACGCCCTCTGGTATCACCACCGGGCGGATCTCTGCTTAGTCCCCACGCAGTCGGCCTACGATCGAGGGATCGCCTTTGGCATGCGCCCGGAGCGATTACGGATTGTGGGGCTTCCCGTCAGCCGACGTTTTTGCCAGCCGCCCGGAGATACGAGCCGTCTGCGCGCCGAGCTGGGCTGGCCGCCCGATCTCCCGATGGTCCTTCTGGTCGGCGGGGGCGAGGGAATGGGCCCGCTCTTCAAGATCGCCCGCGCGACTGCCGCGTGTGGGGAGCGCTTTGGCCTGGCGATTGTCACCGGCCGCAACATCCGCCTTCGAGACCGCCTTCAGGGCGAAGCGTGGGACGTGCCCACTTTTGTCTACGGCTTTGAGCGGCGCATGCCCCAGATGATGCAGGCGGCCAGCCTGCTCGTCACCAAGGCGGGCCCATCGACCATCGCCGAGGCGATGAACGCGGGGCTCCCGATGATCCTCTACGGCCGGCTGCCGGGACAGGAAGACGGCAATGTGGATTTCGTCGTGGAGAACGGCCTGGGGATGTGGGCGCCGGGGTCGCGCCGGACGGCTGCCGCCGTGGCGGATTGGCTCTCCCACCCCCAGAAACAAAACGAGGCCGCGGCCGCCTGTCGACGGACTGCGCGGCCCGATGCCGCTGACACCGTAGCCTCAGTTCTGGTCACCTATCTGAGCCGTGTCCTCCGCCTCCCGGTCGTCCCCCAGCCCGCACGCGCGAGCCTTTAAGCCTCGCGCCCGGCGGCCGCCCGCTCAGATATTGGCCACGATGTTACTGAAGATGTTCCCCACAGCGCCCCCGAAGAGCGCCAGGATGACGATCACCAGGATCGCCACAAGCACGATCAGCAAGGCGTACTCTACGAGGCCCTGACCTTTGGGGTGCGGATGATACATGAGTGCCCCCGAAATCAACGGATAAGCTGTGCCCAGTATAGGCGATCCTGGCATGCGATCAAATAGCCCGCAGGGCACAAGAGGGGGCGTATTTGTGAGAGCTTTCACCTATTATGACCAAGGTCCTACCCATGCACAAGCTCATGCTTCTTTTCCGCCGCCCGACCAGCATCGAGGGCTTTGAGACGGCCTGGAGCGCCGAGTTCGTCCCTTCGGCCGAACAGATGCCCGGGATTCGGCGCGTGGCGGTGAGCCGGGCCGTTGAATCGCTCGCCGGCCCCGCCGATCTCTACCTGGTCCATGAGTTCTTCTTCGATAGTCTCGCCTCTGCCCGCCAGGCGATGGCCTCCGCCGCCGGCCAGGCCGCCGGCCGGGCGTTGATGAGTTTCGCCTCCGAGAACGTCACCCTCTGCTTCGCTGAGCACCTCGAGGAAGACCGACCCGGGGCCTGATGCCCCGCGCCCTCTCGCCGCTCACACCGTGGCCGCCGACCCGCGTTCTCTCCCCCTCACCCCGGACGACCTGGCCGCGTTCATCGAGCGGCGCGGCGTCCGGGCCGAAATCCTCCATCTGCCCGTCGAGACGCCCACCGTCGAAGACGCCGCCCGGGCCGTCGGCACCCATCCGGATCGAATCGTCAAGTCGCTCCTTTTCCTCGTCGACCGCTCTCCGACTCTCGTCATCGCCTGCGGCGCAAGCCCGGTTTCCCGGCGTCGGATGGCTGCCCACTTCCACATCAGCCCCAAGCGCATCAAGCTGGCCGATCCGGAAGCCACCCTCTCCGCCAGCGGCTACCCGGTGGGCGCACTCCCGCCTTTTGGCCACCGCCAGCCTCTTCCCACTCTGATCGACCTCCGGGTCCTGGCCCAGGACGAGGTGTTCGCCGGAGGTGGCTCGATCCGCTCCCTGCTACGGATCGGGGCGCAGGAGCTCGCCCGCGTCACTCAGGCCACGGCGCTCGATCTCGTCGAAGAGAGCGCGGCCGATGGCTCCTGACATGCGCCGGTGGGCTCGGTTCGCCCTCTCCGCCCTCTTTGTCGCCGCCATCGTCGGGGGTTATCTGCTCTACCGTCAACTTCGCCCCGCAACCGCCCGCCTCGCCCGGCTGCGCGAGTATTGGGACGACCCTTCGGCGCATGCCGACTGGGCCATCCGCGCCGGAGAGCGCTGCGGCGAAGCTCCTTTTCTCA
>DATEAV010000213.1:0-2023 GCA_035288185.1 Anaerolineales bacterium
CCACCGGACTCAGGGATGGTTGATGCTCGAGAGCAGCTCGGTCTCCTTCGGCAAGGCGACGGCCTACCTGCCCCTCATCGATTTGCTCAGGGCCTACCTCCAGCTGGAGGACCGCGACACGACCCAACGAGTCCGCGAGAAAGTCACCGGCAAGGTCCTCACGTTGGATGAGCGGCTCAAGGACGCCATCCCCCCGATGCTCTGGCTCCTCGAAGCCCTCCCCGAGGACGACCCGTTCCGCGCTCTCGATCCTCGACAGCGCCCGGGCCGCATCCTCGAGGCGGTCAAGCAACTCCTGCTCAGGGAGAGCCAGCGACAGCCCGTGATGCTGGTCTTCGAGGACCTTCACTGGATCGATTCCGAGACCCAGTCCCTCCTCGACAGCCTGATCGACGGCCTTCCGACCGCCCGGATGCTGCTCCTGGTCAACTACCGCCCGGAGTACCAGCACGGCTGGGGGAGCAAGACGTACTACACCCAACTCCGGATCGATCCCTTGCCGCCCGAGAGCTCCGGAGAACTGCTCCAGGCCCTTCTCGGGGAAGATTCCAGCGTGGAACCGCTGAAGCAGTTCCTGATCCAGCGGACCGAGGGGAACCCGTTCTTCCTGGAAGAGAGTGTGCGGGCCCTCGTGGAGACGCAGGTTCTGACCGGTGAGCGGGGCGCCTATCGCTTGATGAAGCCCCTGCAGACCAGCCAGGTGCCGGTCACGGTGCAGGCCGTCCTGGCGGCCCGGATCGATCGACTCGCCCCGGAGGAAAAGAGCCTGCTCCAGACAGCGGCCGTCATCGGAAAGGACATCTCCTTCCCGCTGCTCCAGGCGGTGGCCGACCAACCGGAGGATGCCCTCCGCCGGGGGCTGGCTCATCTGCAGGCGGCGGAGTTCCTCTACGAGACCAGCCTCTTTCCAGTTCCGGAGTACACCTTCAAGCACGGGCTCACCCAGGAGGTCGGCTACGGGAGCCTCCTCCAGGAGCGCCGGCGGGCCCTGCACGCCCGGATCGTCGAAGCCATCGAACGGCTCTATCCCGATCGCCTGGCCGAGCAGGCGGACCGGCTCGTCCACCACGCCTTCCGGGGCGAGGCGTGGGGCAAAGCCGTGGCCTACCTCCACCGGTCCGGCGCCAGCGCGTCGCCGCCCATGATGGCCTCCTCGTTCTGGTGGATCGGCGAGCACGACCGGGCCGTGGAGGCGGAGAAGTTCGAGCTCGAGGTGGCCGCCAACTTCCGGAACTTCGGCATGACGGTGGTGGCGAATTTTCGGCTGGGTCAGGCCCACCACGCCCTGGGCAACTACGCCGAGGCCACGGACGTTCTCAGGCGGAACGTGGAGGAGCTCCAGGGCGATCTGCTCGGCGAGCACTTTGGCCTGTTGGCGCCCGTGGCCCTCGTGTCCCGAACCTGGCTGGTCTGGTGCCTCTCCGAGCGGGGGGAATTCGCCGAGGGAGTGGCCCGCGGAGAGGAGGCCGTCCGGGTCGCGGAGGACCTCGGCCACCCGTTCGGCCGCATGCTCACCTTTTCGGGCATCGGCAGGCTCTACGTGCTCAAGGGGGAAATCGACAAGGCCATCCCCGCGCTGGAACAGGGGCTCGCCCTGGGCCGCGCTGCGGGCATCCCCCTCCACTTTCCCTTCGTCGCCTCGCCTCTCGGCGCCGCCTATGCCCTCTCCGGGCGCCTCGCCGAGGCCTTGCCCCTCCTCGAGCAAGCCGTGGAACAGGCCGCCTCCATGAAGCTCATGGCCGAGCACTCGCTGAGAGTCGCCCGGCTGGGCGAGGCCCATCTGCTCTCCGGCCGGCCCGAGAGCGCGGGCCAGCTCGCCGCGTGGGCGCTCGACCTCTCCCGGGAGCACAAGGAACGCGGAAGCCAAGCCTGGGCCCTCCGGCTCCTCGCCGAGATCGCCTCGCATGGCGACCCGCCTGACGCGGAGCGAGCGGAAGAGCACTACCGGCAATGCCTTACCCTGGCCGACGAGCTCGGGATGCGCCCGCTCCTGGCGCACTGCCAGCTCGGCCTTGGCAGGCTC
>DATEAV010000214.1:0-4218 GCA_035288185.1 Anaerolineales bacterium
GGCTGACCACGCTGACGCGAGATTCGCTGCTCACGCTCCTCAGCCGCGAGGTCGCCGACGAAGGGCCGACCTACAACCCGATCTGGTATCGAATCGCGGAAGGCCACACCCATTCCGGAAACCTTCAACTCGTCCGCTGGAACCCTCAAATCCCCGAACCCAGTGTCCCCCAGGATGGCGCCCTGTTTGAGGTCTCCGTCCCATTCACTCGCTCCTATCGTGAGCCGGATCCCGCCTCCGAACCGCTCTACCGCCTCTACTTCGAGGCTGTGTTCTGGGTGGAAGGCGTCCTGACCGGAGTCGACGGCCGACGCTGGTATCGGATCCTCGACGATCGCCTGAGGGTGCCCTACTTCGTACGCGCCGAACACCTCAGGCGCATCCCACCGTCGGAAGTGACGCCGATTTCTCCCGATGTCCCTCCGCGGGACAAGCGCATCGAAGTTTCCCTGGCGCGCCAGGAGCTGATGGCCTTCGAATACGATGAGGTCGTCCTGCGGACGCGCATCTCGAGCGGCGTTCCCAGCTCCGGCCCCTCTCCTAACGGCATCCCCACCGAGACGCCAAGCGGCGATTTTCACGTGGAGATCAAGACGCCTTCGCGCCACATGGGAGATGGCTACCTCACCTCCGATCTGGAGGCCTACGAGCTCCCCGGCGTTCCCTGGGTCTCCTTCTTTCATTCCACCGGCGTCGGGTTTCACGGAACCTATTGGCACACCGATTTCGGCAGGGCGCGCAGCCACGGCTGCGTCAACATGCGGACGGAAGAGGCAAAGTGGATCTACCGCTGGACGATGCCTCTCTCCGAGCCCGACCGCCTTCTGATCAGCGGCCACGGCACTTACGTCGCCGTCGACTGAAGCGGCCCGCCTCCACTCCCCTCGTCGCATTCCTCATTCGTTCTCTTGGGAAGACACCGCACACCTGCCCCGAACCGCAGGTGCGGGGGCGTCCGTTGTCGAAGACTCGACGGGCGTAGTCGGGGCGCGCTCCGTTGCCGTCGCCCGCGTGAACTCGCGCGTTCGCGCACGCCCCCGCCACTTTCGCACACCCGTGCGTTCGCGCCCCACGCCTTTCGCGGCGCGGCTCACTTCATGTCATCCTGAGGAGCCCCACGCTTTTCGCGGGTCGACTCACTTCACGTCATTCTGAGGAGCCCCGCACTTTTCGCGGGGCGACGACACCAGCCTAGCACGCAGGTGCTGGGAGAATCCCCGATACGACACCTTGCCAATGAGAGCCCGCATCGGACGCCTGCGCCTCGGGGATGCTCACCTGCACCTCACCTGCGGTGCGTCGCAGGCCGTCTCGCCCCGGCGGGCCGGGGCTTCGCGGCCCGAACGGGGTGCAGGTGTCGGTCGGGCCCCCCGCACCTGCGGTTCCGGGCAGGTGTGCGGCCCTTCCTCAGCATGACAAATCAAGGGTCATTCTGGAGAGGCCCGCGCCTATCACGGGGCGATCTGTCTCCATGTCACTCTCAGGAGCCCCGCGTCCTTCGCGGGGCGACTCACTTCACGTCATTCCGAAAAGCCCCGCGCTTTTCGCGGGGCAACGACACAAGCCTAGCACGCAGGTGCTGGGAGAGTCTCCGATACTATTCCCTAAGGACGCACGCCCGCATTCGACGCGCGCCGCTGGCCGAGTGGGCGGCGCGGACGCGCGGGTCAGGCCTCCGACGCGTGAGTTCGCGCGGGGCGGTAGGAGTCAGGACTCATTGCCGCTGAGGCGCCGCCCGACGGCAGGGCACGAACCGTAGATCAGAACCCAAATGTGAAAAGAAAAGGGAGGTTCAGTCGTGACCGTTGGAGACGCGGTTGAGAAGGTCTGGCAGCCGGCCAGTGTCACTGTAGCCGGAGGCGCCGCGGCTGACCGCCGCCTTCCCCTCGGCCTCGCTCAGCCCTTCCGCCAGGACGTAGATGCCCGTGTCGGCCGAGAGCTGGCGCAGGTTGCGCAGGAGCCAGAAATCGCGCTCCTGCGCGAGCCGGGCGTTGACCAGGATCATGCCGAGGGCCATGCGCTCGGCGAGCGCCAGCGCCTCTTCGGGCGCGGCGGCCTCGGTGACACGGTAACCGTGCGACTGGATCATCATGACCATCGTGTCGCGCACGGCCGAATCCGGCTCCACAACGAGGACGCGCGCCGAGGGGCTCATTCCCGACGTCAGGATGGCGTTGATCGCCGAGACGAGGGCGCCGGTCCCCGAGGGGCGCACCAGGTAGTTAACCGCACGGATGCTCACCCCTCCGTGCGCGTCGCCGACGAGGGTGAGGAAGAGGATCGGCGTGCCACGCGTCCGCCGGTCTTGACGGAGGATGGTGGCGATGTCAAACGCCGAGGTCTGCCGCACCATCAGGTCGAGGAGGATCAGATCCGGCCGGGTCTGGCGGGCGATCGCCAACCCGTCGGTGCCGTTGCTCGAGAGCATCACTCCATAGCCCGCCGCAGTGAGATCACGCGTGAGCAGATCACCCAGGTTGGGGTTGTCGACGACGAGAAGGAGAGTGCGCGTGGCTTTGGCACCCGTCGGCAGCCGGGCCTGCACCGTGCGGCGAAGGGAGGTGATGTCGGGGCCGGCCGTCCCGGCATCCAGCAGGGGGAGGACGAAGCTGGCGTTCGGGCTTAGGTCATCCGGCTGTTCCACCCAGAATCGGCCTCCCAACTCCTCGACGATGCCCCGGCACCGGTCGAGATCGAGCAGCATGGGGGAGGTGCTGGCCAGCGAAGGCGCGGCTCCGGGCGGGACGATCAGATCCAGCCCTTCCGTCGGCAACGGCCCGCCCGCGCCGGTGACTGTGACCATCAGCCAGGGCCCCTTTTCGGCGAGCTCTTCACGGGTGGTGAGGCCCCCCTCGGGCGCCGAGGCAGCCTCCCCTCCTGCAAGCACCGCCGCTGCCACCTTGATCTCGCCTTGTTCGGTCGATCGGATGGCGGAGGCGATCAGGCTCGCAACGACGCGCTCGAGCGCAGCGTCTCCGCCGACCGCAGGCGGAAGATGCGCCGGATACTCCGTGACCACCGTGACAGGCCGCGAGCCCAGCAGGCCGGCAATGCTCTCCACGGCGGCGTCAATGATCCTCGGCATGTTGGCCGGGCTGCCCGCAAGTGCCAAGACGACCTCCAAAAGCTCGGCCCGAGCGACCGGCCCCGGGAGCAAGCCTGGAACGCTGCCCCCCCTTTGGGGCCGACTCTACTATAACCGATCTCGGCTCTGGCCGACCTTGCCGTCGGCTTACAGATCTCCCCGCCCCTGGCGGCCTTGTGGCGCAAGACCCGCGACCCGTTGGACGGTCTGTGCGCGGCAAGGTAGAATCCGAGCCCATGGAAGCACAGGTGGCCGTGGCGAAGATCAGCAAGTACGCCACCGCCGAGAGCGGCGACTCGCTGGAGATGATCGAGCGTCCGGCTGGCGGGCTGTCGTTCGTCCTCGCCGACGGTCAGAGATCGGGTAAACCCGCTAAGGCGATCTCGAGCGTCGTCACACGCAAAGCGATTTCCCTCCTGGCCGAGGGCGTGAGGGACGGCGCGGCCGCCCGGGCCGCCTCCGACTACCTGCACACCTATCGGTCGGGCAAGGTTCTGGCCACCCTCAACATCCTGTCGATCGATCTCACGAGCCGCACTCTGGTAATCACACGCAACAATCCGGTGCCCGTCCTTCTGTACCACGAGGGGCAGTTGAGGGCGTTGTCCGAGGCTTCAGAGCCGGTGGGAGGGCGGCGAGGGGTTCGCCCGGTGATTTCAGAGGTGCCTCTGAGCCCGGGGCTGGCCGCGTTTGTCTTCACCGATGGCCTGGTCCATGCGGGAGAACGGAAAGGTCGGCCGTTCGACGTCAAGGCGCGCGTGAAGGACCTCTTAAGCGACGGCCCTGTCGACCCCGGCCGCTGGGCAGATAGGCTCCTGGCGGAGGCGCTGGAGATCGAAGATGGGCGGCCCAGCGACGACATCAGCCTGCTTGTTGCGGCAATCCTCACCCGGCAACCGGACGAAGCCCGCCGCCTGATCGTCCGGATGCCGCTCTGAGGCGCGCTGGGGGATGCCTTCGGAGGCGTTGGACTTGCGGAGGGAAATCGATGCCTCAGGCCCTCGCATCGCCATCGTCGGCCCTTGCGGCTCAGGCAAGACGACCCTGGCCCGTATGCTCACGGCGCGGGGCTTGGACGCCCGCCAGATCGTTCAGGAACACTCATACGTTGCGAATATGTGGCAGGTGATCAC
>DATEAV010000215.1:0-6777 GCA_035288185.1 Anaerolineales bacterium
CAATTCCTGATGGTCACGGAGCAAGTGGCGTCCTTCTATCCGCTCGAATCCTCCGCCTCCCCACCCTCTCTGAGGGCGGCTCTCCTCCTCCTGATCCCTTCCGGCGCCCTCGTCATCTTCATCCTGTCGGCGCCTACCGCCATGAGGCAGCTCGCCGGGCGGCGTCTTGGCCGCCGGCCCGCCCTCGGCCGCGCGTCAGCCACCAACACGCGGAACTGAGATCTTCCGGCACGCGGGGACCTGATTCCTTGGGTCGTCCAACGCCACGTCCCTGGCCTCCCGATCCTCTTCGCCGCGAGGTTTCCCGGACAGATCCGCCCTCGCGGCGGATCGGCTCCGGGGGGCGCTTTCCCCGGCGTCCCCAGAGCGCATGTTAGAATGATCCCATGATCGAACGACGGATCTACCTGGACCATGCCGCCACCACACCTCTCGACGAACGGGTGCTGACGGCGATGGTTCCATACTTCAATGAGAAGTTTGGAAACCCATCTTCGGTCCACTCCTGGGGCCAGGAAGCCGAAGGGGCTGTTGAGGGCGCCCGGCGCAGAGTTGCCGAGGTCCTGGGCTGCTATTCCCAGGAAATCGTTTTCACCTCGGGAGGCTCCGAGAGCGACAACCTGGCGCTGCGGGGCGCGGCATTCGCCGAACGAGAATCGCGCCGCGCCAATCGCATTCTCACAACTCCTGTGGAGCATCCCGCCGTGCTGAACACGGCCGAGGATCTTGCGTCGCGCTTCGGGTTTCACCTCGATCTCCTTCCTGTTGATCACAACGGCCGGGTGAACCCCGGCGATCTGGTGGAACGGATTACCCCCGAGACGGCTGTTGTTTCCGTGATCTATGGCAACAATGAGATCGGCACCATCAACCCGATCCGAGAGCTCGGGGCCATCTGCCGCGAGCGGGGCGTGCTGTTCCACACAGACGCCGTTCAGTCGGCCAGCCAGCTCCTGATCCTCGCCGACTCACTGAATGTCGATCTGATGTCGATCGGAGCGCACAAGTTCTACGGCCCCAAGGGCATCGGCGCGCTCTACGTGCGAAACGGAACGCGGCTGGCAGGCTCCCAGACGGGCGGGGGCCAGGAACGCGGCTTGCGCGCCGGCACACACAACGTTCCCTTGATCGTCGGGCTCGCCGAGGCCCTGAGGATTACCCACGAAGAGCGGGCATCCCTAGCCGCCCGGTTCCGACTCCTTCGCGAGCGGATCGTCGCCGGCGTTCTGGAAGGGGTTCCGGACTCGAAGCTCACCGGGCATCCTCGCGAGAGGCTCCCCAATCATGCCTCCTTCGTGATCCGCGGCGTCGACGCCAATGCGCTCCTGGCCGCGCTCGACATCGCCGGTTTTGCCTGCTCCTCGGGCTCGGCGTGCAAGACCGGGGATCCCGAGCCTTCCGCAGTCCTCACCGCGCTCGGCTTCTCGGACGAATGGTCGCTGGGATCCCTGCGCGTGACCGTGGGCCGTGCGACGACCCCCGAGAACATCGAGGCCTTCCTCGAGGCGTTGCCGGCGATTGTCCGCAGGGTCCGCGCCGCCTCCCTCGCCAGGCCATGAATCCACGGCGCGTGGTCGTGGCCATGAGCGGCGGCGTCGATAGCTCGGTCGCCGCCGCGCTCCTTGTCGAACAAGGCTATGAGGTGATCGGCCTCATGCTTCGCCTCTGGGCCGGCGACGGCCGGTCCGGCTCGAACCGCTGCTGCTCCCCCCAAGACATTGCCGAAGCCCGAAACGTTGCCACGACCCTTGGCATTCCCTTCTACGTCATCGACGCTCAGGCCGAGTTCAAGCAGACCGTTGTCGACTTCTTCCTGCGTGGCTATGCGCAAGGACTGACCCCCAATCCATGCCTGGAATGCAACCGGCACATCCGCTGGGGCCACCTCTACCGCCATGCCATGGCTCTCGAAGCCGCCTTCCTGGCCACGGGGCACTACGCCCGCCTTGAGAGCAACGGGCGCGCCACCCGTCTCCTACGGGCTGCCGACCGGGCAAAAGACCAATCCTACGTCCTGAGCGTCCTGGGGCAGGAGCAGCTCGCCCACGCCCTCTTTCCAATCGGTGATTATTCCAAGCCGGAGGTCCGACGCCTCGCAGCCCGCTTCTCTCTCTCCGTCGCCGACCGCCCTGAGAGCCAGGACCTGTGCTTCGTCGGCGACTTGGACTACCGGGCCTTTGTCCGCCTCCACGAGCCCGGCAGCTTGACGCCGGGGGCAATCCTCGACCGCCAGGGAGAGCGCCTCGGGATGCATGAAGGGCTCGCCAACTACACGATCGGGCAGCGAAAGGGCATCGGCGTGCCATCCCCTATCGCGTTGTATGTCCTGGAGAAGGTCCCGGAGACCCATTCCCTGATCGTAGGTCCTCGGGAGATGCTGGGCCGGAGGCGGTTCGAGGCCGGGGGAGTACACTGGGTGAGCGGCCAGGCGCCCGGTTCTCCGTGCCGGGTGGCGGTTCGCGTCCGCTACAAGGCCAGGGAAGTCCCGGGGGTGGTGAATGCTCTGTCGGAGGGGCGAGTCGAGGTTGAGCTGGAGGAGGCCGTCCCCGACGTCACCCCGGGACAGGCGGCCGTCTTCTACGACGGGGATGTCTGCCTGGGAGGGGGGCTGATCCAGCTTTGACGACCCAGAGCGCCTTGCTCGGCGTGATCATCGCCACCATTTGCGGGCTGGCCTATCATCTCATCCGGGGCGGAGGCCTCTCCCGCCTGGGCCTCTACTTGGCGAGCGCGTGGGTGTCGTTCTTCCTGGGCCATCTGGTCGGTGGGCTTCTGGGCTGGGAGGCCCTCCGCGTTGGCCCGCTTAATCTCCTGCCCGCCCTTCTGGCGACGGCGATCGGCCTGTTGGCGGCCGATGTCCTCGTCGGCTCCGAAGGCCGACGGGATCGTGGGCCGCGCACCAGGCGGCCGCAGGATCCGCCCGAGTTCCCTTGAGGTCCCCCGACATCACGCGCGCGTCGCGAGAGGCCAGGGCCGGCGGCTGTGCTATAATTCGCGCGTCATGATCGACGACCAAATTGATCTGGAGTGGAAATCCGAGTCGAAGGCCGCGTCTTCCGGCCCGAATGACGGCCTCACCGGTCGCCAGCGCCTCACGATCATCGTGGCTGCGCTCGGCCTTGTGGCCTTCATCGCCCTCGCCGTCGCCGGCTTCATCTATCTCACCCGCGACCCGGCCCGAGCCGCCAATTTCCGCGACATCTTCATCATCCTGATGGCCTTCGAGTCGCTCTTGATCGGCCTGGCGCTGATCATCCTGATCGTGCAGATCGCGCGCCTCACCAGCCTGCTGCAGAACGAGGTGAGGCCGATCCTCCAGTCAACCAACGAGACCCTGAACACCTTGCGGGGAACAACGCGGTTTCTGAGCAACAACCTGGTCGACCCGGTCGTCAAAGCCAATAGCTCCATGGCCGCTTTTCGCCGCGTCCTGGAGCTCCTGCGGATCGGCCGGCCCCGCTAGGCCCTGGATCGATACCCTGAGGAGGCATCACGATGGCGGAACGAGATAGCGATATTGGCGCATTTATCACGGGCTTCGTAGTGGGCGGTCTGGTGGGCGCCGCAGTCGCCCTGCTGCTTGCCCCGCAATCGGGCGAGGAAACCCGCACCCTGATTCGCGACAAGAGCATCGAGCTGCGCGATCAGGCGACCCAGACGGCCACCGACGTCCGGGCGCGAGCGGAGAGGCTCGCCCAGGATGCCCGCACCAAGGCCGAGGACCTTCAACGCCGCGGCCAGATGGTGTTGGAAGAGCAGAAGTCGCGCCTGGAGCAGGCCGTCGAGGCCGGCAAGCGCGCCGCTCGCCGCCGGCCGAGCGAAGAGGAATCGACGGAAGCCTAGCGCGCCATCGGCGCCTGGTCTTCAATCATCCGGCATGGAAGTTCGAGGGGACGCCCGCGGCGTCCCCTCGCGTTTTCCCGTCGTACGAAATCACGAACACCGTTCCGCGGGCTTGAGCCTCACCGCTGAGACCGCAGAGTACGCGGAGACATGCCACTAGCCCGGCGATCTCCGCGATCTCGGCGGTGAAAGAGCCGGGTTGTCGGGGGCAAGACGCGGGATCATGCCTTACCAGAGAGAACATAGAAGACGCTGAGACATGCAGGATAACTCAGCGATCTCTGCGATCTCAGCATTGACGGGCCCGAGGGGTTTGCGGAGGGCGGTCTGCCTCACACGGGCGCGGCGCCCGATGCAAGCTCGACAAGCGCTTCGGGCAGCATATCCGCCACCTCGCTGGCCAAGACGCTGGCCGTCGTCCCATGCGCTTCTCCCGCGAGGACGCCAGCCCGCCCGTGCAGGTAGGCCGCCAGGACGGCCGCTCCGTACGGGGCCACCCCCTGCGCCAGAAGACCGGCGATCGCGCCCGCCAGCACGTCACCCGTCCCTGCCCTGGCGAGCGCCGGCGAGGCGATCGGGATGATGGTTGCCATTCCTTCCGGCGAGGCGACGACGGTGAAGGCTCCTTTCAAGACGACGACATGCCCCCATTCGGCCGCCCAATGGCGAGCCGCCGCCAGCCGGTCGGCCTGGATTTCGTCCTTGCTCATTCCGGTCATCACAGCCATCTCACCGGGATGAGGCGTGAGGATCGTGGGCCGGGGAAGCCGACTCGGCCAAAGATCCACTTTGCTCAGCAGCTTGAGCCCATCGGCATCGACCACGCACGGGGGAAGCGAAGCCGACTCTCCCCTGCGGCTCTCCGAACGCACGAAACCGATGTGGGTTCGGGGCGAGCCTTCGCCCACGCCGAGAAGCCGCGTTATGAAAGCCCCCGTCGACGGGTCCTGGCCAAACCCAGGCCCGAGCAGAAGCGCCTGTGAGGCGCCCAACTCGCCCTTGAGGATCTCGACGGCCTCCGCGGAGATCGCCCCGACCTCGTGGGGCAGGAGAACCCATGTGGCTTCAGGGATCTGGGGAGCCACGACGGCCTGGACAGGGGACGGCGCAGCCAGCGTCACCAGTCCGGCACCGACGCGATAGGCGCCCATTCCCGCCAGCGCGGCCGCGCCGGGGAAATTCACCGATCCAGCGACGACGAGCGCCCGGCCAAAGGTGCCCTTGTGCGCGTCGGCGGGCCTGGGAGGAAGCCAGAGCCGCAGCGTGCGCGGGTCGGCAAGCTCGGTCTGGATGGAGGCGAGCTCCGCCTGCTTCTCCGAGATCCCGATATCGGCGACGACAAGCTCTCCCACGGCCGCCGCTCCCGGGAACCGGAACTGGCCCACCTTCGCCGCCGCCAAGGTGACCGTGAGATCGGCTTCCAGAGCCTCCGCTGCGATGGCGCCCGTGTCACAGTCCATGCCCGAGGGACAGTCGAGGCCCACAACGAAGAGCGGCCTCGATCGCGTTTCCAGCGCCTTGGACGCGGCCGCCAGCACTTCCTGCGCCGCGTCGCGCAGCGGCAGGCGAAAGCCCGTCCCCAGGAGTGCGTCGATCAGCACATCCGAGGTCATCATGAGGTTGTGGAGCACGCGGTGCCGCTGGTCATCCGCCGCATTGGCGATGAGCGAGCCATGCGTCTGCAGCCGCGCCAGGTTGGCGTCTTTCTGCGGCCTCCCGCCGGCGATGTAGGCCGACACCTGGGCGCCCGCTTCCGCCAGGTAGTGCGCGGCGACCAGGCCATCGCCCCCATTGTTGCCGCTCCCCACGAGGATGGCGATGCGCTTTCCGCCGGGCGCGCCGATCCGTTCCAGAACAGCCTCGGCGACGGCGCGGCCGGCGTTTTCCATCATCCGATCATAGGTCAGCCCGCCGGCGTCGGCCGCCTTCTCGATCGTCCTCATCTCCTGGACCGTCACCACCTTCGGCACGCTACCCTCCACTCTTGGGGCTGAATCTCCCCGAGTCGACAACCGACGACCCTATGCTCTCGGCCGCACCGGGGAGCCCGAGCCTTGTCAGACGCTCCCGAGTGGGCTTCCCGCTTTCAGGATCCCAACCTCGGAACGCATAGTAGGCCCCAAGCATCTCCTCCAGTGGCGGAATGTAGCCCGCCGACCCGCCGTCCGCGAGGGGTCGGACGAGATGGCGGGGCAGCCGGTCGTTTTGGCGGGTCAGTCCGAGCCGGATGTTGATCGCGCGTTTGATGTTCCACGCTCGCTCACCCGCCCGCAGGAGCTCCTCGAGCTGGTAGTCAAGGCCCGTGGCCAGGTTCACCAGCTCCAGGACGGTCGAGGGCTCGACGTTGGCGAAGAGGCACACCACCAGCGCGTTCCCGAGAGTCCGCCAGTCCTGATGCCGCGCCACATTGGCGGCCTTCTCCGCTCCTGCCTGCCGCTCGAAGAGCGTGATCCCGATCGACTCGGCGGTGTGCCCGAGAGTATCGACCATGAAGTAGTCGCTTTGATTGTGGCAGGCTCCCCGCGGTGAGGTGGCGTAGACCAGCGCCATGCCCGAGGAAGCGCGCGGGTCGTGATATGCCGCCTCCAGGCCGTTTACCTGCGCCGCCGTATCGGGGACGCCGAAGTGGTCGGCCAAGCCTTTCGCTCCCAGCGCCAAGAGCCCCCCGAGGCCTTCGCGCCGGACCGTGAGATGGATGAGGTCTTCGGCAGCCTTTGCATTTCCCCAGGTGAGAGAAAGGCCGCCCGCATCCGACGGCTTGAGGACGCCCTCCTGGAAAAGAAAGAAGGCGAGGCCGATAACGTTCGAGAGCGAGATCGTGTCGAGCCCGTAGCGGTCGCACTGCTCTCCCAGGAAGGTGATCGTCGAGATATCGTCAATGCCGAGGTTCGGCCCAAAGCCCACGGTCGTCTCGTATTCGGGGCCCTTCCGGTT
>DATEAV010000216.1:0-7166 GCA_035288185.1 Anaerolineales bacterium
AGCTGATCGGGGGTGCCTTCATCGTCTCCGGGATGGGGATCTCCAAGAGCTGGCAGATCGTCGGCGCGATCTGCAGTTGGGAGAGGACGGTCTTCGTGTCGCCATGGCCCCAGGCGCCGGGGCGGACGATGTAGAGGGGGACGTTGCGGACGTCCGGCGTCGTTCCGCCGTGCGTGTGGTCGCTGTTGATGCCATGATCGCCCGTGACGAGGACGGCATATCCCATGCCGAGCCATTCCGGAATCAGGTTGGAGAGGATCATGTCCTGGCGGGTGGCGTGATTGCGGTATTCGGGGCTGTCTGCGCCGAAGGTCTCGCCCCTGTAATCCATTCCCATGGGGTGGATCAAGAGGTAGTCCGGCGCATAGCGGCGCACGAGCAGCGCGGCGGTGAGGAAAAGCTCTCGGTCGGGGTAGGCGTCTTCCATATAGAAGCGCCCATGCTGGATGGGGAGAGTCTCGTCGTCCACCTCACGATCGTTGATCGGATCAAAAGGGGCGCGGTTGTAGAGCTCGGAGATCCAATAGTAGGCCGCCGCTGCCGTCCGCTTTCCCCAGGAGCGGGCCAGGTCGAAAACGTTGGGGACAATCGAGCGCCGGACGATGTCGTTGCTTACCACGCCATGCTGGCTGACCGTGAGGCCGGTGTGGACGGTCTCATAGACCGGCCGCGAGAGCGAGGGGAGCTCGCCGATCACCGTGTAACGGCTCGCCAGACGGGCCTCCACCAGGTGGCCCAGGTAGCCCATGCGCTCGGCAGCCACATCGTCGCGCAGCGCGTCGGAAAGGACGAGGATCACCTTCATCCCGGTTTCTCCTGAGTTGGGCGTGGCCCGGCGATCACGCCGCGGCAAGGCGAAGACGGGGCTGCCCCTGTGGCAGGCGCCGCTCCGTTGGGAGCGAATGCGGCTGATTCTCCCCCAAAGGTGGAGCGAGTCAAGCGCGCCGCCCCCGGCCGGGCACTGCGGCCTTCCGGGCCGCGGCTTGATCCCGTGGAGCAGGCGCCACCAGGGCCGGCGATTCTGAGGCGGGCGGTGGCCCTCGCCCTCCAGGGCCTTTCGCTAGGCGTCGGTGTACCGTCGCCGCCCCAATCCCCTACCACTCAGTTCCCTTTGTGACACATTTCGCAAGAATAGGATGATGTGTGTTAGGTCAGTTGGGAGGAGCCAGGCGCTAGACTGGGAGAGTGCCCCGATGAAACCCCCTCGGGACGACAGCCCTTCTAAGGAATGGAGCCAAGGCATCGATGAGCTTCAAAGTGCTTCCCAAGGCGTCGCTGCCGGACTGGATCGACCGGATGTCGGCGGGCTATCGGGTCGTCGGGCCGAAGCCCTTGCACGGACGGCACATCTTCGGTGAGATCCGCTCCGCCGCCGAGCTCGACCTGGCCTATCCGACGACGGTGATCCCTCCCAAGAAGTACCTCTTCCCCCAGCGCGAAGACTTGCTCGCCTTCGCCGAAGGGGGCCGGCGGCTCGAGGCCCTGGTCGATCCGCAGCCCACGGTCGTCCTCGGTCTGCACACCTGCGACCTGCACGCGATCCACCTTCTCGATCGCGTCTTCGACCAGGGTTACGCCGACCAGCACTACCGCGCCCGCCGGGAAAAGACGATCCTGGTCTCGATCGAGTGCCTTCAGCCGTGCATGGCCGAGTCCTTCTGTAAGAGCATGGGCACGCTCAGCGTCACCGAGGGTTTCGATCTGCATCTGACCGATCTCGGCGACGCCTATGCCGTGGACGCAGGAACCGAGAAGGGCGAGTCCCTCCTGACGAAATTCCGGCCGGCGAGGGAGGGGACCCCAGAGGATTACCGGCGCGTCAGCCGGGTGATGAGTGAGAAGTGGCCGCGTTTCCCGATGCGGCTCGACTTCGACGTCACCGAGCTCCCCAGCCTGCTCTCCGTCTCCTATGACAGCTCCCTGTGGGCCGAGCTCGGCGAGCGCTGCCTGGCCTGCGCCATGTGCACCAACGTCTGCCCCACGTGCTATTGCTTCAACGTCGTCGACGAGGTGGATTTCACTTTGAGCGCCGGCAGGCGGGCCCGTATCTGGGATTCGTGCCAGCTCGACAAATTTGCCACGGTCGCCGGCGGCCACAACTTCCGGGCCAGCCGCGCCAATCGCCAACGCCACCGATTCTTCCGCAAAGGCAAGTATCAGACTGACGCCTTCGGGCTCCTGGGCTGCGTCGGCTGCGGCCGCTGCGCCCAGGCCTGCCTGGTGCACATCACCCCGGTGGATACGTTCAACGAGCTCTACCGCCGGCATGCCAACGGAGGCAGGAAGGAGGCGCAGGCATGACGACCACCCTCCGCGATCGTCTGGCCGAACCCTCGATCTACCTGCCCTCGCCGGCCCGCATCCTCGACGTCCGGCCGATGACCAAGCTCGAGAAGCTCATGCGCCTCTCGCTTCCCGAGGGCCTGTCGCTGGGCCATCGCCCGGGGCAATTCGTCGAGGTGTCGGTGCTCGGGGTGGGCGAGGCGCCGATCAGCATCTCTTCGTCGCCGAGCCGGAGCAACGGATTCTTCGAGCTTTGCGTCCGCCGCGCCGGCGACCTGACGAGCGTGCTCCATCAGCTCCAGCCGGGGGACGCGCTGGGGATTCGCGGCCCGTTCGGGCGCGGGTTCCCCTACGAAGGCTTCCGCGGCAAGGATATTCTCTTCGCCCCCGGAGGCCTCGGCCTGGCGCCGCTGCGCTCGCTGATCAACCAGGTGCTCGATGAGCGCGGCAACTATGGCCGGGTGATCCTGCTCTACGGGGCGCGGCTGCCTTCCGAGCTGCTCTTCATGGACGAGATCGCCGAATGGCAGAAGCGCGGCGACATCGAAATCCACCTCACCGTTGATCGCGCCGAAGGCGACTGGAAAGGCAACGTCGGCGTGATCACTACCCTCTTCCCCAAGATCGAGGTGCACGCTCGCAACACCGTGGCGATCACGATCGGCCCGCCGGTGATGTATCGCTTCGTCTTGATGGAGCTTCTCGGCAAGGGGATCTCGGAGGGCAACATCTGGATGAGCCTGGAGCGGCGCATGAAATGCGGCGTCGGCAAGTGCGGCCACTGCCAGATCAACCATCTCCACACCTGCCAATCGGGGCCCTCCTTCTCCTACGCCGAGATCAAGCATCTTGAGGAGGCGCTCTAATGGCCCGGCCGAAGGTCGCCTTCTTCGAGTTCACAAGCTGCGAAGGCTGCCAGCTCACGGTAGTCGACTCGCTCCAGACCGCCCCCGAGCTGCTCGAGGCCGTCGAGATCGTTCGCTTCCGGGAGGCGATGAGTGAAAAAGGAGAGGGCTATGCCGTCGCCTTTGTCGAGGGCGCCTGCTCGCGCCCGGGCGACGAAGCGGCCCTCAAGGAAATCCGCGAGAAGGCCCAGCTCGTCGTGGCGCTGGGAGCGTGTGCGCATCTCGGCGGGATCAACACGATCCGCAACCGCCATGAGCTTGCCGACGTCCGGCAGGCCGTCTACGGGGACAAGGCCGATTGGTATGACACCTACCCGGCCCGCCCCATCGAAGCCGTCGTCCCCGTTGATGCCTTCCTCCCCGGCTGTCCCATCGACCGTCATGAGTTCATTCGGGCTGTCAAGGCCCTGCTGCAAGGCCGTGCCCCGCAGATCCCGGACCAACCCGTATGTGTCGAGTGCAAGCTCAAGGAAAACGTGTGCGTCTACCTGCGCGGCCGCACCTGCCTGGGCCCGATCATCCGCGCCGGCTGCGACGCGATCTGCCCGACCTACGGCGACGGATGCGAAGGCTGTCGGGGCCTGATCCCCAGCCCCAACCTCGATTCGCTCAAGCAGGTTCTCGCCGAGCATCACCTGAGCCCGGACGAGACCCTCGCCAAGCTCACCCTCTTCCTGACGTATCAGACCATGGCGATGGAGGCGGCCGGCGATGGCACAGCCAAGCGTTAGGATCGACGTCCACCACATCACCCGCGTCGAGGGTCACGGCAACATCGTCGTCGATGTCCAGAACGGCGTGCTCAAGCAGTGCGACCTGGAGATCGTGGAGAGCCCGCGCTTCATCGAGGCCATGCTCCGCGGCCGCCCCTTCAGCGAAGCCTCGCACCTCACCTCGAGGATCTGCGGCATCTGCGCCGTCGGCCACGCCACCACCTCGCTCCGCGCCACGGAGAAGGCCCTCGGCGTCGTTCTCAGCGAGCAGACCGTCCTGCTGCGCAAGCTGAATTTCCACGGGGAGATGCTCGACAGCCACATCCTGCATGCCTACATGCTCGTCGCGCCGGATGCGCTCGGCGTGGGGAGCGTCGTGCCCCTGGCCAAATCCCATCCCCAGGTCGTCCTGCGCGCCTTGCGCATGAAGAAGCTAGCCGGCGATCTGTGCGCCGCGATCTGCGGCCGCCACACTCACCCGATCGCTCTCACCGTGGGCGGTTTCACCCACTACCCCTCGGCCTCCGACCTCGAGCAGCTGCGCGCCCGCCTGGAGGCCGCCCGCGCCGACGTCGACGCCACCGTCGAGCTCTTTCAGATGCTCCGCCTCCCGGCCTTCGATCGCGAGACGGAATACATCGCTCTGCGCAAAGATGACGAATACTGCTTCATCGACGGCGAGATCGCCAGCAGCGACGGCGGGGCGTGGGCGGTGGAAGACTATCGCAAGATCACAAACGAGACGCTCGTCCGCCATTCCACCGCCAAGCGCACACGTCACAAGCGGGGCGAGTACATGGTGGGCGCCCTGGCCCGCTTCAATATCAACCACGATAAGCTGCACATGAAGGCCAAAGCGGCGGCCACGGCCCTGGGGCTGAAGCCGGGATGCACCAACCCCTACCGGATCACCGTTGCTCAGGTGGTGGAGATCGTGCACTGCCTGGAAGACGCCATCCGCCTGACGGATCAACTTCTGGAACGCGGCGTCGTTTGGGAGGAGCCCGCCAAGCCGGCGCGCCTCAGCGGGGAGGGGGTCGGGGCATGCGAAGTGCCGCGCGGAGTCCTATTCCACAACTACGTGATCGAAGACGGGAAGGTGGCCTCGGCCAATTGCATCATCCCCACCGGGCAAAACCTGAACAACATCGAAGCCGATATGCGGACACTTGTCCCCACCCTCCTCGACCGCAGGCCGGAGGAGATCACGCTCTCGCTCGAGATGCTGGTGCGCGCCTATGACCCCTGCATCTCGTGTTCGACCCACATGCTGGATGTCCGCTTTGTGTGAATCCCCGGCGCGGGGTGCGGGCTCGCTCCTCCCCGAACGGCGCGGGCGCACGTTGGTGCTCGCGCTGGGAAGCCCGCTGCGCGGCGACGACGGGGTGGGGGCGGAGATCCTCCGCGAGCTGGCCGCTGGCGCCCCCGTTCCGCAGGACGTGGATTTCGTCGACGGTGGCACGCCCGGGCTGGAGACCGCCCTGCTGCTTCAAGGCTACCAACGTGCTATCATCATCGACGCCGCCGAGATGGGGCGCCGCCCCGGCGAGTGGGCCCGGATCGGAGTGGACCGGCACGGTTTCCTGGGTTGCCGGGAGGCCTCCGGCGGAGGCGGACGGGAACCCACCTCGGTTCATCAGGCGGGGTTGGCGGAGGCGCTCGTCCTGGGGGCGGCGCTGGGGGTGATCCCGGAATCCGTGACGGTGTATGGAATTCAACCCCTGGAGTGCGGCTGGTCGGCTGGGATCAGCCGGCCGGTGCGCGCGGCGGTGGCGAAAGTGGGCCGCGCGATCAGAAACGAGATCGGCAGCCTCGCGGCTGCCGGGCGGGCTGGATGAGAGGGAACCATGGCGAGAATCCTCGTCATTGATGACGACCCGGACATGGTGCTTGCCACCCGACTCTGCCTGGAAGGCGCCGGGCACCAGGTGCTGGCGGCCAACACGGGCACGGAGGGGCTGAAGAAGATCAAGGCGGAGAAGCCGGATCTCATCATCCTGGACGTGATGATGGACACGACCACCGAAGGCTTCCAACTGGCACTCACGCTGCGCAGCCGCGAGCCCGAAGCGGAGTTCGCCGCCTACCGCCACATCCCCATCCTGATGCTCACCGCCATTCATACGACCACGCCGCTGCGCTTCGGCCCGGAGCAAGACTACCTGCCGGTAGATGACTTCGTCGATAAGCCCATCGACCCGGATGTCCTAGTGAAGAAGGTCGGGGCGCTGCTACAGAAGCGCTAGCCCCGGCACCTCTCACCTGCTCGCCGGAGGGACCGAGCCCGCGTGGCCGAGCATCCCCTCGCCTCCAATTCGCTCAACGAGCATCTCCCCCGCGATGTGGCGCTGGCCAGCGCCCGCCTGATCCTCACCCGCTGGGTCGCCGGCGCCCTGGTGATCCTCCTGACCGCGCTGACGGCGCGTCTGCTCCGGGTGTCGCTCCCCGAAGGCCCGCTCTACCTCACCGGCGCCGCGATTCTGTTCTACAACGCCATCCTCGCCTGGCTCGGGCCAAGAATTCACGCCGACGCTTCAGCCGCGCAGCTGCGACGCCTGCAGCGCTTCGTGGTCCTGCAGGTGGTGCTCGACTGGCTGAGCATGTCGGTCTTCCTCCACCTGACCGGCGGCATCACCAGCCCGGCGATCTCGATCTTTGTCATTCACATGGTGATAGTGACGATCCTGCTCCCGGGGCCCTCTCCCTACGTCTACGCCACCCTGGGCAGCGGGGCGCTGGCGGTCATCGCCGGGCTGGAGAGCGCCCAGATCCTCCACCACTACACCGTCATCCCGACGCTCTCGCCCGCCCTTCATCGCGATCCGGTCTACGTCGGTGCCCAGATCGCCTTCTTCGCCATCGTCGCCTTCGCCACGGTTCACCTCGTCGCGGTGGTGATGTCGCGCGTCCGCGAGACCGAACGGCAGGTGACCGCGCTGCTCCAGACCAGCCAGGCCGTATCGTCCACCCTCAGCCTGCCGAACGTCTTGCAGCACCTGGCCCGGAGCGCGGCGATCGCGCTGCAGGTCCGGCGGGCCTCGATCCGCATCCTCGACGAAACCGGGGAGAATATCCCCATGGTGGCGGCCTACGGGCTGAGCGAGGCCTATCAGAACAAAGGGCTGGTGAAGCTCTCGCGCAGCCCCCTGGACCGCGAAGCCATGGCCGGCCAGGCGATCCTCGTTCACGACGCGCCGCGAGACCCGCGGATCCAATACCCGAAGGAGGTGGCCGCCGAGGGCATCGGCAGCATCCTGGTGGTCCC
>DATEAV010000217.1:0-2583 GCA_035288185.1 Anaerolineales bacterium
GCAACCATCCGCTCCCAGAGCCCCCGGTCGGCCACCAGCCCGGCGCGAATCACATTCATGTCCCCGCCGCAGACCTCGGCATCCTTCAAGCGCACATACGAACGGTTCGAGCCGGGAAACCGGCTCTCCATGAGCGAGCGCTCGACGACCAGGTAATAGAGATCATGATCGGTCTGGAGGCATGTCTCGGCCGTCCAATCGATCATGGCGGAGGTGACGGCGGGGATGTCGCAGGTGACGGCCATCACCGAGTGGGCGGCGGGGTTGAGGCGCAGGATTTCGTTGACGCCGGCCTGGATGTTGTCGAGCATGTGCCCCTGGTCCGGAAGATACGCGACCGGCTTCTCGCAATGGATGCCGGCCTCCGGGCCCAGCCCCACTACCACAACCCGTTCAATCCGGGCCGCTCCGCTCAGGGCATCGAGCACCCACTGAACCATCGGGCGGCCGGCGATGTCGAGCGTCGCCTTCGGTTGGCCGCGTGTGGCTTTATAGAGAGGATCCTCGGGGCCGGGGACTCCTCCGGCGGTGACAAAGGCGTCCATCTCCTTCTCCGCTCCCCTACAGCAGGCCCCGGGCGGCGCGCCAATCGGGGTCTGGCCGCCAGACATACTTCTCCAAGTCGAGCCCTCCGGTCTGACGAAAGACCACGCCTTCATCCTCGAGGAGAAGACGTTGGACATGAGGGCCGTGCCCCGGCCGGGGGCTGATCCTCCCCTGCGCGTTCACGACGCGCTGCCAGGGTAGATCGTCGGGGCAGTCGGCGAGCGCGTAGCCGGCCCAGCGCGCTCGTATCCTCCCATAGGCGTTCCAGTCCATCCCCGCCGGAGGCGGGATGCATTCGGCGATGCCTCCGTAGGTCATCACCCGCCCGGCCGGGATCGCCCGCACGATTTCGTACACCTGCAGGCGAAACGAATTCGGTAACGCGGGTTTCCCGGCAGTTCGACCGGCCCGGGTCACAAGATCCCCTCTGCGCCGTCAGTTCAGCTCCTGGAGCTGAGGCTGCATTCCCAGGCGGTCGAGAAGCTCATTCAGCTCGTCATGTGTGAGCAGGCGGCCCTTGCCGGAGGCGGCGATCAGGGCGGCCTCGATCATGTTGGTGCCGAACGAGCGGCCCTCGAGCACGGGCGTAGACGTGACAAGATACTTCACGCCCGCCCGCCGAAAGAGCTCGACGTCTTCCGTCGTCGTCGTGTTGGTGGCGATCACCTTGCCGTCGAGTTGCTCGGGCATGTGACGCTTGATGTAGTGCGCGTCTCCGGCGATCACCGTCCCCCAGCGATACCACTTCTCCCACTTCGGCACCCGCTTCTCCTGCTTCTCCCCGGTCGGGTAGATCCAATCGAAGGGCAGCCGCCCGGCGATGGGCATCAGGAGGGCGGCAAAGACCTTCAAGCTTCCCACCGAGTGCAGCGCCACCGGCAAACCGAGCCCGAACATCAGATCACCAAATGTGCAGTCGTAGCCCGCTTCTACGAAGGAGCGGGTGAGGCCCCACCGATCCACCGCCGTCACCACGAGGACGCGGCGGGGGTTGATGTAGTCGCCGATCGTCTGATCGATGAACGGGCCGAGGCGGGCCTCGAGAGTGTTCTTCAGGCCCTCGCCGTCCGCCACCGGCGTTTTGGCGATGAAGCGGACCATCGGGCGGACGGAGTAGAGCGGATACCAGCGCTTGTCGACGCGCACTCCAAGGTCGGCGCCGCCCACGCCGAAGGCGTCCACCTTACCGTCGAGCTCCTGATAGAGACGGGCGGCCTTCTCCATGTCGCCGTTGGTGCCGATCCGCTCCAGGCGGACGCGTTCCCCCAGGAGATCGATCTCCACGGCCTTGTCGCGACGGGATGACCCGATGCTCACACTGACGGCGCGTTTCATGGTGGCTCCTGCCTGACAGGTGGAAGAGAGACTCTACACCGGGTGGGCGCGATGGTCAATCCGCAAAGCCGCGGCCGGAGAGGGCCCGAATAGATCGTTCCGGGATCGGTGCACGGGATCTGAGAGGCCGTGAATGAATTGGGCGAGGACAAGCGCAAGCATCCCTCGCATCCAATTGCACTGATGCAGCGCCCTTCATGTCTTGTACCGTTCCGCCTCACCCCGTTCGGGCCGCGAGACCCGGCCCGCCGGCCGTTCGCCCCGCGGGCTGGCGCCCGCAGGTCGCCGGCCCGGACGGGGGGCGACACCTGCCCCGAACCGCAGGTGCGGGGGACGGCCCCCCGTCCCCCCTCTCCGCTACACACGACTCCCCTTGCCTCCTTGGGGAACCTCCCCTCGCCCGGCAGATCCCCATCGGAATGTCAATTCGAGCAACTGCCGGGGGTCCCTGCGCTGCGCTCCGGGATGCACGCGAAGGGGTCAGGGGTGGGGGGAGACCGACGACGCCTAACGAGTATAGGGTCCTGATCGGTCAATCCGGGCAATTCACAGGCTATGAGCATGTCAAGCACCCGCGTGCCCTGATTGTTGCACGCAGGTGCTTTACCTGGCCCACATGCCCCTGCTATACAGAGAGATGGACCAGCGTGCAAGAATCCGCGCCGGCACCCGGGAGGACGGATTGAGACAAGGCACTCGTTG
>DATEAV010000218.1:0-6635 GCA_035288185.1 Anaerolineales bacterium
TTCATGCGGAGATCATCCCGATGGCGGGGCACAACCTGAGCTATGAGCAGCCGGCCATCGTCAATCAGCGGATTCTCGGCTTCGTGCTGGCTTGAAGCCCGCGCGATTGGGGATCGAGGCCTGGCGGAATGTCAGCAATCGGGCAGGGCAATCATCGACCCGCATGCCGTTTTGTGATAGAAATCCATCCAACCGTTGTTCAGCGAGCGTGAACGATGTCTACCAATCCGAAGCGCACGCCCTGGTTCCTCTGGCCCTTCGTCGCCCTCTGGCGCCTCCTGGCCGGGATCGTCGAGATCACCGGCCGGCTGGTGGCCGTGATCCTCGGCGCGGTGCTGATGATCGTCGGCGCCCTGGTCAGCCTGACCGTGGTGGGAGCGGTCGTCGGCGTCCCCCTGGCCATCCTGGGCTTTCTCTTGATCCTACGCGGCCTGTTCTAGCCCGGCTCGCCGTCGCCTCTGAAGGCGACTCAGGCTAGACTCGCAGCTCGGTGCGGACCGGCACCCGGGCTCCTGCCCAGGACTTGGCCATTTCCTCCGTCCATACAACCACAGCCTCGAGCGTTTCAGCGGCCCTGGCGGTCGTCCTTCTCGCCGCGTCATGCGTCCCCGCCGTTCCATCCGGCCCCACGCCGGTTCCGGCGACCCCAAGCGCCCCCGCGCCGTCGGGCTCCTCACAAGTCTCACCCGGAGGGCCTGCCGCCGCGCTTCCGGCGATTGGCGACGTCCACTCCTGGCTCTACCTCCTCGACACGGACCTTGACGACGGCACGCTGGCCGAGATCGAGGCTTCCGCTTACGACATGGTCGTGATCGACTTCATCTCCTCCCAGGCCGGTAGCGCCGACTATCCAATGGCGGAGGCAATCGCTCGCCTCCACCGCTCCCCGCACCCCAAGATCGTTCTGGCCTACCTCAATATCGGCGAGGCGGAGGACTATCGCGCCTACTGGCAGCCGGGTTGGCAGGCGGGAAATCCGGAGTGGATGCTGAGGGATGATCCCGAGGGTTGGCTGGGGAATTTCCCCGTGGCCTACTGGCACGACGAGTGGCGCGAGATCTGGCTCGGGCAGGTGGGCCTCATCCGGCAAGTCGTGGACGCGGGCTTCGACGGGATGTATCTCGACTGGGTGGAGGCCTATGACGACGAGGCCGTGATCGCCGCTGCCGCCCACGACGCCGTCGACCCCAGAGCGGAAATGGTCCGCTGGGTTGGAGAGCTGGCGAGCGCAGCCCGCACCTCCCGCCCCGGTTTTCTGGTGATTGCCCAAAACGCTGCCAGCCTGCTGCCGGAGGAGGCCTACGCCCTCGTTCTCGACGGCGTGGCGCAGGAGCAGATCTGGTTTGACGGAGGGCCCGACGACCATCCGCCGGGCGACTGCCCGCTGCCCCGGATGGAGGCCGAGGTCGACTCGGACGCCTATGTGGAGAGCCTCTCCCCGGCCTGCCGGCGCCTGTACGCCGACAATCCCGACGGCACGCTGCACACGAGCACGGAGGAATACCTGGATCTGCTCAGCCCAGCCTCCAAATCCGATCTGCCGGTTTTCACCGTTGACTACGCGGTGGAGCCGGCCAACGTCGCCTGGATCTACGCGGAATCGCGGCGCCTCGGCTGGATCCCCTATGTCAGCAATCGAGCGCTGGATACGTTCCTCCCGCGCACTCCCTGACGCCTGTGTCACGCTGAATACCCAGAGAGGCTTCTGTCAGCCCAGGATGCCTGAGTCCTCTATCGACGTCTTGCATCTGTCCCGGAGATCCGCTCCTCAGGAGCACGGCTACTGAACAGCGAACCGCGACGAGTTTGCCACCTCCCTGGGACCGCCAGCGCCTGGATCTCCAGGGGCTCCGGGGTGCGATCCGCCCAACGGTTGCCCTCTTCAGAGCCCGCCCGGAGGGGTATCATTCTGGCATCGACGGCCCCGTTGCTGAATGTTCCTCCGAGGTGAGACGATGTTGACGATCCCCCCGCTTCTCGTTGGGCTGGCCCTGGCGACCCTGGGCAGGAAGCTCTTCTGGCTCTTCGTCGCGGGAGTCGGCTTTCTGGCGGCCCTGAGCCTCGCCTCCCGCTGGCTCGGAGGCAGCCCGGAATGGCTCGTGATCGGCCTGGGGATAGTGGCTGGGCTGGTCGGCGCGCTCCTGGCGGTGTTCGTCCAGAAGGTGGCGGTGGCCTTGGCCGGGTTCCTCGGAGGCGGTTTCCTGCTCCTGGGGATCCTGAATCTCGTCGGCTTCGACCCCGGCCGCTTTGGATGGCTCGCCTTCCTCGTCGGTGGCATCCTGGGGGCAATTTTGGTGGCCGCCGCCTTCGACTGGGCGTTGATCCTTCTTTCGTCCCTGGCCGGAGCCTCGCTTGTCTCTGAGGCGCTGGCTGCTGGCAGGCCGGCCGCCGTGATCCTCTACGTGGGGATTCTGATCCTCGGCATCATCGTCCAGGCCGCGCTGCTGCGTCAGGAGAAGCGCGGGGTCGTCTAGCCGGAGGGATTCCGCATCGGGCTCTTCGGGCGCCCCCGATCGCGCCCCCCTCAGCAGGGAGGCGGAGCGAGGCCATCGGGCATCCGTGGCCGCGCCACGGAGGAGAAATGAGTCGCGAGTTGAGCGCCAGCGCCCGGCGGGTGCAGGACGCGCTTCACGAGTTTGGGCTGATGCTGGAGGTCGTGGAGCTTCCCGCCTCGACGCGCACTTCCGCCGAAGCCGCCCTGGCGGTGGGGTGCGCGGTAGGTCAGATCGCCAAGTCGCTGGTATTCCGCGGCGATCAGAGCGGCAAGGCGGTCCTGGTGATCGCCAGCGGCGCCCACCGCGTGGATGAGGCCCGCCTGGCAAGCACGCTTGGCGAGCCCGCCATGAAGGCCGACGCCGAGTTCGTCCGGCGCCATACGGGATTTGCCATCGGCGGTGTGCCCCCGGTTGGCCACGCCGAGCCGATGCGCATTTTCATCGACGAGGCCCTTCTCCAGCATGATGAGATCTGGGCAGCCGCCGGCACGCCCCACGCCGTCTTTCGCCTCTCGCCGGCAGACCTGCTCCGCATGACCGCGGGCGAGGTGATCGCCATCGCGCCCTCCGACCCTCCCTCGACCTGAGCCCCTCCGCCAGAGGAACCATGACCTCGACCATCGACGAAGCTCTCAGCCACTACGCCGAACTCGCAATCAAGGTGGGCCTGAACCTTCAGCCCGGGCAACGCCTGATGATCACCGACATCCATCGCGGCGGCGTGCCACTCGAGATCGCGCCCCTCGTCCGCTGGCTTACAGCTCACGCCTATGCCGCGGGCTCGCCACTGGTCCAGGTGGTATGGCGCGACGATGCGCTGCTGCGGGCTCGCTTCGAGCACGCCCCGCGCGATTCCTTCGGTGAATACCCCGACTGGGTGGCGCGAGGCCTGCTCGAGCATGCCCAGCAGGGCGGCGCCCACCTCACCATCCTGGCCGCAAACCCCGACCTGCTCAACGACCAGGACCCGGCCCTCGTGGCTTCCGTCCAGAAGCTCGCCTGGGAACGGAACAGGGAGGTCCGCGACCTCTTTGTACGCAGCGCCGTCAACTGGCTGGCGATCTCTGCCGCGTATCCAGGATGGGCAGCCAAGGTGTTTCCCGACGTGCCGCCGGAGGCGGCGGTTGCCCGCCTCTGGGAGGCGCTCTTCCGCGTCTGCCGCGTCGACCGGGCGGACCCCGTCGCCGCCTGGCGGGAACACATCCGCCAGCTGGTTGCCCGCTGTGATCGCCTTAACGATCGCGGCTACCGCGCCCTGCACTTCACCGGCCCCGGGACCGACCTGACCCTCGGCCTGCCTCGCGGCCACCGCTGGATGAGCGCACGCTTCGCCTCGGAACGCGGCGTCGAGTTCACCGCCAATCTCCCCAGCGAGGAGATCTTCACCCTGCCCCACCTTGCCCAGACCGAGGGGGTCGTCACCGCCACACGTCCTCTGAACTACGGAGACTCCCTGATCGAGGGATTCCGCGTGACATTTGCAGGCGGGCGTGCGGTCGATGTGACCGCTCGCACGGGCGAGGCCGTGCTCCGCAGTCTTCTCGATGCCGATGAGGGAGCCCGGCGCCTGGGCGAGGTGGCGCTCGTGCCCCATAGTTCGCCGGTTTCGCAATCCGGCCTCACCTTCTACAACACCCTGCTCGACGAAAACTGCGCCAGCCATGTCGCTCTCGGCGAGGCCTATCGCTTCAGCCTCCGTGGAGGCGAGAAGATGACGCATGGGGAATTTGCCGCCGCCGGCGGGAACCTGAGCCTCGTCCATGTCGATTTCATGATCGGATCGGGTGACGTGGATGTCGATGGGCTCACAGAGGCGGGCTCGAGCGAGCCCATCATGCGCCGAGGTGAGTGGGCCTTCGAGGTCTGAGCGTGGAATCATCGGAAAACGTCGTTCCGGGCAGTCTCGAGGTTCATTCTCCCTTCAGGCTCACCGGGCGTTGGCTCCCGGCTGCCGCCCTCGGCTTTGGCGTGGCGATCGCGGCGGCAGGGGCTTATCTCATTCTCTCCCACACCCCCTGGGGGGTGGGGGTCACCCACGACGGCCTCTTTTACCTCAGCGCCGCCCAGAACTTCGCCGCGGGCGAAGGTGTCTCATGGATCGGCTCCGGCGGGCAACTCAAGCCCCTGGTGCATTTTCCGCCGTTCTACCCCGTCGTGCTCGGGCTTCTCGTGCGGTTCGGCACCTCCCCTGCGGAGGCGGCACGCTGGCTGTCGGCCGTCCTATTTGGTCTGAGCGCATCGCTGCTGGGCTTCGCCATCCATCGAGGCACCCGCCATCTCTGGCTGGGCCTGGTGGCCGCGGTGATCTGGCTGACGTCTCCCGTGCTGCTCTCGGTCCATCTCGCCGCGATGTCCGAACCTCTCTACCTCGCCCTCGCGTTGCTCGGCCTCGTTTCGATGGCCTCCTACATCGTCCGGCCCTCGAGGCGAGCATTGGTCCTTTCAGCAGCGGCGGTCGGGATGGCATGGTTTACGAGGTGGGTGGGTGCCTCCCTCGTGGCCGCATTCGCGGTCGCGTTGTTGACCTTGAGGAGAGAACCTCTGCGCGACCGGCTCCGAGTCACGATAACGTTCCTCACGATCGCGGTGCTCCCCGTGGCTCTCTGGCTGGCCCGCAACATCGCCCTCACAGGCTCGCCCACCAATCGCACGCTCGGCTACCATCCCCCAACCCTGGATACGCTCCGGCAGCTGCTCGACGTCCTCACCCGTTGGGTGACGACGGCCCATCTCTCCCATTGGCTCGAAGCCATCGTCCTCGCGGCTGGCGTCGTTCTTATGGGAGCGATCTCCATCCGGCAACTCACCGTGGGACGAGCGGGCCGGGCCTATGGGGCTGCCTTTTCGCTCCTCGGCCTATTCAGCCTCGTTTCCTACCTTCTGTTTCTTACAGCCTCCCTGACTTTCTTCGACGCCTCGACACGCATTGATGACCGGATTCTCTCACCGGTCCTTCCCCTGGGAGTCTTGGTGATCCTCACCAGCCTGGGCTCTCTCCTCCCCGACGACTGGCGCTCTCTGTTGGCAGCACCGCTCGTCGTCGCCGCTCTCTGGGTGACCCTTCCCAATGCCTGGGCCAGGTCAGGCATGCTACTGACCTCGATGCGGGAGGAAGGCCTCGGGTTTGCCAGCCGTACCTGGCAACAATCCGCGACCGTTGAGTGGATTCGAGGGCTCCCCCGGGAGGCGATCCTCTATACCAACGAGCCGGCGGCCCTGCAGTATCTGGCCTCGCGCGCAGCTCGCGGCATCCCGCAGCGGTATGATCCAGTCACCTTGATCCCCCACACCGACTATCTTGAGCAGCTTGAGGGCATGCGATCGGAGCTCCGCCAGCCAGGCTCAGCACTGGTGATCTTCTCACCGGGTAGCTGGCCAGATGAGGCGGCGCCTATGCGGGACCTGACCGCCGGCCTGGTCGTGCTCGCATCCACCCCAGACGCGCAGATCTACGTTCATCCGGACAGCCCGGAGATGCCCTCGCCCCCGTGACGGCCCGCTCAGAGAGGCACCTCGACGCCTGCTTGGTGGAGACGGCGAGACTCATGCTGAAGGTGGGACGGCCCATGTCCGCTCCCGCCGAAGTATTGGCCGGGGCGTGCCCGGTCCTCCTCCCCCACATCATGCATCGAGCGGCGTGCGGCGCCCTCTATTCCCCCGCCAGCCGCACGATGGTGACGCCTTCGCCGCCTTCGGATTCGAGGCCGCCGTCAAACGAGGCCACCAACGGGTTACCTTTGAGCGTCTCACGGATCGCCTGGCGGAGCCGGCCCGTCCCCTTGCCGTGGATCACTCGCACAAAGGGCATTCCCGCCATGGCGGCGGCGTCGAGGCGGCGCTCTAGCTCCTGGAGCGCGTCCTCCACCTGCGTCCCGCGGAGGTCGAGCTCCAGCGGGGGTGCGGCCGCGATGACCGAGGGGGCGCGAGCCGGCGCAGCCTCCTCGAGCAGGCGCCGCTTCTTAGAACTCGAAGGCTCGCCGCTGGGCGGCGTGAGCTCCTCCAGGCGAGCCCGCACGCGCAGGCGCCCGATCTGCACCTCGGCCTGATCCTCGGCGATCGAGGTGACCACGCCTTCGGCGCGGAGTGAGGGCAGCCGCACTCGATCACCGAGCCGGATGGGCCGCGTCTCTCGAGGAAGGG
>DATEAV010000219.1:0-8235 GCA_035288185.1 Anaerolineales bacterium
GCCACCGGATCGGGAGTCTCGTCATCGACATGGCAGGCCTGGTAGACGAAGTCCTCAAACTCGGTCAGGCTCATCTCCGCGTCCTGGGCATAGGCCTCCGTAGGATAAAGAGTGGTCAGCCAACGGAACTTGCCTTTCGCCCCGCGCTCCATCTGGATCCGGATGATTTCCCCGATGGCGTTCTTGTACAACGCCTCGCGCGCCAGAACGGCCCCCGAGAGGGCCCGGGTGTTGCTCTCGGAGTAGATGCGGATGCGGGATTCGAACTTCTCGTACGCCTCTCGTCGAAGGGCCGGCGCCCGCGCGATCTGCTCATCGTCCCCATACTTGATGACATCTTCGGCCCACCAGGAAGGCGTGTAGAAGATGTAGGGATGTCCACCGGCCTCGAGCACGCGCTCGAAGAGGGCGCGCACGAAGGGATCGGCGGCAGGCTGGGCCTCGATGGCCACTCGATCGCCCTTCTGGATCCGGGTGGAGTATTCGACGAGGAGCCGGGCCAGTTTGACGACGCGCGGATCAGGCATGGGGATCACATCCTCTGGATCGCGAATCGGAGGCCGAGGGATTATAGCACCCGGGCGCCGCCGGTCGGTTCATCCCACAAACGTGTAGAACTCGTGGGAGCCATGGCTCGCACAGGTGAGCAAGCGCTGAAACCAGGCCTGGAACGAGGGATCGCGAAACATCGTCCGCCGGTGGTCTTCCCAGGTGCGTAGGTCGGGCGTTTCGATCTCCAGAACGACATTGAACATGCGCCCGCTGGCGTCGGTGAGGACCCGCGCCCGCTGGCCGACGCCGCTATCGGCCAGCATGGCCCCGTGATCCTTGAGCAGATCCACGGCATCGTGCACCCGCCAGGGCAGGGCCCGAAAACAACTCCGTACGACCACGGCTCCCTTGCCCGACCAGCCTCCATTGTCGTGCTCGACGTGGAAGAACTCCCGGTTTCCGTCCTCGACGAATTGCTTCCAGTCCTTGAACCACTCCTGGAACTCCGGCCGGGCAAAGAGGGCCTGCGACGACTCGTCCCAGGCCTCCAAAGAGCGAAAGTGCATCGCCTCGCGCAGGGTGTACATCGTGCCGGAGATGTCGGAGAGAAGCTCGATGCGCGCTCCGGCCGGCTGAAAGACTTCGGGGACCTCCTTCGGCAGGCGAAGGAATAGATCGATGGCCTGGTCGATCTTCCCAAACCGAATCTGGAAGGAATCGCGCACTTGGATCATGTCTCAACCCTCCCCGAGGGGACTACCGCGATCGATTCCAAGACGTTCATGCAGGGCGTTTCCCTTGGCAAAGTGGGATTATACGTGGCCTCTCACGCCTGGCAACCCCTGCTCGGACGTTGACGGAGTGTCCCCGGTTCAGCCCATTGCAGCCATTCGGCGCGCTCGTCAAGGCTTTCCAGCTTTTCAGTTCCGAGAGGCGCCTCGCGCAACTCGACATCCAGAAGCCGGTGCACGTCCGCCAGGTCGTCCATGGCAAACGGACGGATCAGGAGCCGGGCAGTTTTCAGGGGAGGCATATCGGTCATGGCGTAGGCTGCACCCGCTTTGCGTTGCCCCGGAGGCGGGAAGAACTACCCTCGATCTTGGGCCCGGGTGGGCGGTAAGACGGGCACCCAGTCTGGCCAATCCCGCCATCCCATGCTCAGAGATTGTATTGCGGCGATCCCGTCGTCAGCTGCCTTCCGCGAGGAATCCGCTCGTCCCGCCAGAGGCGCTCCTCAGCTTCCCCACTCGATCTCCCGCACTGTCGGAGACAGATCCCCGCGATCCGAGGAAAAGATGTGCCGCGGGGTGTGGGAAAAACCTTCGGCGTAGTCCCGCGGAAGGTAGAGGCGGAGAAAGGGCGGCACGAGGCCTTCGGCTTCCAGACGGTCAAGGGCGACATACTCGAGCGCCAGTTTCGGCGAATCCGGATGGGGCAGCGAGATCCCCGGCCGGCCTACCGGCGACTCCAGGTTCATCCAGTAGAACCAGCCGAGCTCGTGGACCGACATCCCTCGGTCGTCGACAAAGAAGTTCTCATTGAAGTAGACCAGCTTGCGGACGGCGGCAGAGACCCCGGTCTCCTCACGGAACTCTCGCCGGATGGCTTCTTCCAGGCTCTCTCCGTGATCCAGGCGGCCTCCCACCGGGAAACAGTGGCCGGCCTGCCACCGGCTCACCAGGAGATGGCCATCGGAGAACGCCAGGCCTCGCACGACCAGGTTGAAGAGCCTCTCATTGGAGCCTGGACTAAACGTCACTGGGGCCTCCCGCGGCATCCCGGCTGAGATCGGCCCAGCCTGCCCCTGTCACAGCCACGAGGTCCTCCAGCCGCAGGCGCAGGTTGAGTCCGCGTTGCCCGGCGCTCACCACGATCTCCACCAGCCCCCGGGCCGCCTCATCCAGGTAGATCGGAAACCCCCGATCCATCAGCCCCAATGCGGAGATCCCGCCGACTTTCAGACCGGTGAGCCTCTCAGCCTCCACCTGCGACGCCATTTCCACGCGCTTGGCGCCGGCGGCGCGGGCCATCTTCTTGAGGTCGAGCGTCCTCCCCGCGGCGATCATGGCGAGCAACGCCCGGGCCGCGCCCCGATGGAGCGGATCAACCACAAGGGCAACCAGCGTCTTGTAGACGATCTCCGGCGGAAGCCCGGCGAAGGCGGCCACTCCAAGGGCATCGTGGATCGTCTCCGGAAAGACAACCGGCTCATAGCCCACCCCTCGCTTCTCCAGGAGGCGCATGGCGAGAGTCTTCTTCACTCCGGTGATCCTTAGGAACAACAACAGCAAGAGCGGATTTGGTCCTGCATCGCAGGCGCGTCATTCCAACCCGATCTCGTCCTTCCCGTCTCTCCCTCTGCCCTTTTCCGCGCAGCGCAGATGTGGGCTCCGCTCCGCATGCCACTGCTTCGCGTTCAGCAGAGCAGAGATTGGCGCGGAGGTACAAGGAGGTAGGGGGCGGCAACGCCGTCCCCTACCTCCTTGGTTTTCCTCCCTCCCCCGGCGGTCACCCCGGTCAAGGGTGCCGGCAGCCCACGCCGGGGGAGGGGGCAGGGGGTGGGCGCTGACGAAAGACTCCCTTGAGACACGTTCATGATCGCGAAGTCACGCGATTGTTACCGCACCGAAGGCTTCTCAGCTCAGCCTTCGGCCAACATCCGGCGGGCCGCCCGGCGCGCGATCTGCACGGCGAAGTTGGTTCCACGATCCCAGGGGTAGACCTGGCTCATGCTCGCCAGCCAGAGCCCCGGGAGGGGCGTCTTGAGGTCGGGGATCGCGCGCGAGTGGTGAAGCGGAGGGACGGGTTGAGCATAAGGAGTTCGGAAGAGCCAGGTCTCCCTCACCCAGTCTGGAGTGAAACGCGGGTTGAATCGGGAGAGAGCGGGGAGGAAACGCGCCAGGAGTTGATCGTGGGTCAGCGAGAAGTATTCGTGCCCGGGGTCGAGATAGTCCCCGCAGTAGATGATGTGATCACTGCCGAAGCGTTCGGGCGGGAGAAAGTTGGTGTGCTCAACAAGGGCGAGGAACGGGAAGCCGGCGGGTTTGGGAAGGTTGTGCCAGTAGATCCCCTGCTCCGAGAGCCGCTGCCGCAGCGCGATCACCATGACGACCGCGCCCATCGATTTCAGGGCCAGCAACTGCCCCAGATAATCGGGCGGGAGGGCCGGCGTTAGCCGGCCGAGAAGACCGGGCGAGGTGGTCACCATCACCTGATCGAACGCCTCCCGGCCGCCCTCCACCAGGACGCTCAGCCCGCCGTCCGGTGCCGGCTCGATTCGCTCCACTCGCGTCCGCAGGCGGATCTCGGCGCCTTCTTGTCGCACCCGCTCCGCCAGCGCGTCGAGGAAGTTCTGAAATCCTCCCACAAAGGTCCCGAGACGCGGCGTGCGCGCCTTCACCCGAGCCCAAAACCAGGCCATGTTGACATCGCGGTAGTGGGCCCCGAACTTACTCACCAGCAGCGGCTCCCAGAGCACCTCGTAGCAGCGCCGCCCCATCCTCCGGCTCAACCAGTCGTGCGCGGTGACGGCCTCCAGAGGCCGCCAATCCTTGCGCAAGACGAGCGAAAGCCCCACCATGCCGGCGCGCAGTCCCTCGAGCGGTGAGAGCGCGGGAAAGCGGAGGACGTGAAAGGTTCGCGCCAGAAACCCGGCCCCGGGGATCCGGTCGAGGAAGGGCAACCGCGGGAAGAGATCCGAGAGGGGGCCGTCCAGGGTGTGGAAACGACCCTCGTGGTAGACGGCGGTCCGCGGCCAGGGGAAGAGCACCTTGTCGCTCCACCCGAGCTCGCGGATCAGCCCCAGGATGTCGGCGTCGCTGGCGAACCAATGGTGGTAGTAGCGCTCGACCGACCATTCCCAGCCCGGCGCCCGAAATCCGGCCGCCAAGCCGCCCACCTGTTCGTCGGCCTCGTAGATCGTCACCCGCCGGCCGGCGCGGGCCAGGTCGTAGGCCGCGGCCAGGCCTCCCGCCCCGGCGCCGACAATGGCCACCCTCATGCCGGCTGCTCCTTGGCCATCTCCGCCTGCACCTGGCGCCAGGTGAGCCGCTGGCGCGTCAGGTAGTAGGCGCCCAGGAGCGTGATCGGAAGCCAGAGGGCACCGTGCAACACCAGCGTGTAGCCGGCCGCCAGTGCCCGACCCACGCCGAAGGCCTCCAGGACGGCGATTCCCGGCCGGTCGAACGTGCCGAGGTAGCCCGGCGCCGAGGGCAATGTCGTGGCCAGGTTGACGATCCCGTTCATGAGCATCAGCGCGAAGAAGCTCACCGTGAAGGGAAAGGCCTGCATCACGAACCAATACTTGCCCGTTTCGAAGAGCCAGATCACCGTTGTGCTCACCAGCACCATGAACACATTGCCCGGCGAGCGGAGAGACTCCAGGCCAGACCAGAAGCTCACCAGGATCCCGGAGATCTTCGGGCGCGCCCGTTGCGGAAGCAGCGGCTCGAGGAACCGATGGAACAAGGCGAGCGACTGTTGGGGAAACAGGGCGCCCAGGATGAAGACGACGAGCGCTGCAGCGAAAGCGATCGTCCCGTAGACGGCCACCTGCTGGATGTCGCCCACGAAGCCCGAGTCGCCGGCAATAGCCGCCAGCCCGGGGAGGTTGAAGATTACAAACCCGAGCATCACGACCCCATCAAAGATCCGCTCGACCACAATCGTGGCCAGGCTGGCGCTCACGGGAACATCCTCCCGCAGCCTGAGCACGTAGGCCCGCAGCAGCTCCCCGGCGCGATAAGGGTAGATGTTGTTGCCCATGTAGCCGATGGCCACGACGGGAAACATGGCGGACGTCGGGATGGGCTTGAGAGGCCGCAGCAGATAGTGCCAGCGCCAGGCGCGCACCCAGACGCCGAGGAAGTAGACGGCCACACCCGGGAGGAGCCACAGGTAGTGCGCGCCTTGAAGCGCCTGCCAGACCTCCACGAGGCGCAGCCGGCGCAACGTATCCCAGACGAAGAAGGCGCTGATCGCCAGCCCAAGCCAGATATGCCAGCGTTTCAATCTGCCTCCATCTCACCCGCAGCGCCGCATTCTACCATCGGGACAAAAAAAGAAGCCGGGTGCGAGAGGCCCTCGCACCCGGCGGCGGGAACCCGGTTCCATCAGCCGACGTGGGCCGGGGAAGGGATCATCCCCTCCAGAATCCGCTCCAGGGCCATAGTGTGGCTGCAAACACCCCGCGAAAGGAAGAAGGAGCAGTCACATTTCCATGCGCCGCCCGCAAACTCCGTCGTGTGGGAGTTGTTATCCCCGTCAAAAGTGGCGCGAAACGCTTCGAAGCGGATCCGGCTGCGCTCTTCGGCGTAGCGCTTGGCCTTTTCAATCTTGCCGATCATTCCGTAATCCATGCTCCCTCCTCTCCTGGGCAGGCGGAAAACAAAAAGGCACGCGGTCTCCCGACCTCGTGCCTAACGGCGGGCGTCTCCAGATGTTCGAACCGCTCCGCTCACGGCGGTTTTCCCTCCCTTAACGCTATTCTAGTATAAGCGCTCGGGCGAAATCAAGTCAATGGGCGATTTGCCTACGCTCCGCCCTCGCCCGGGCGTCGCCTCCACCCCTGCGCTTCGGGCTGGAATCCATTTCCCTCCCCCTTCGGTCGGGATTGACCCTCCTTGCGCCCCCGGCTACAATGTCGTCAGGCCGTCCCGGCACAGGTGAACCGCGGGGAGGGGCGGCGCCAGCTCATGCGGGGGCGGAGGTCCGCTCCCGCGTTGAGTCGGAGGTTGAAATGGCTAAGCGAGAGTTCATATCCCACCGGGCGCCGGCCTTCGCCGACGTCACGGAGGAGCAGTGGAACAGCTGGCGCTGGCAGATCAGCCATCGCCTCAACTCCGCCGAGGAGATCGGCAAGGTCTTGCCCCTCAGCGACAGCGAGCGACGCGCTCTTTCGGCGACGCACCTGTTCCGCGTCGACATCACACCCTACTTCCTCTCCCTGATCAACCCGGACGACCCGAGGGATCCGATCCGCTTGCAGGTGATCCCCACGGATGCCGAAATGGTGCCCTTCACGGCGATGATGGAGGATTCGCTCGCCGAAGACGCCCACTCGCCGGTCCCCGGCCTGGTCCACCGCTATCCGGATCGCGTCCTTATGCTCGTCACCACGCAGTGCGCCTCCTATTGCCGCTACTGCACCCGCTCGCGCATCGTCGGCGACCCATCCGAGCAGTTTTCCCGCGCCGAGTTTGAGATGCAGATCGATTACCTCAAGCGGACCCCCCAAGTGCGGGACGTCTTGCTCTCGGGCGGGGACCCCCTCACCCTGGCGCCCAAGCTCCTGGAGGAGCTGCTCGCCCGCCTGCGCGAGATCGACCACATCGAGATCATCCGCATCGGATCGCGCGTCCCGGTCTTCATGCCGATGCGGGTGGATGACGACTTCTGCAACATGCTTCAGAAGTATCACCCGCTCTGGCTCAACATCCATGTCAACCACCCCAACGAGATCACCCTCGAGCTGGCCGAGGCCTGCGACCGCCTCACCCGTGCGGGCGTCCCCCTCGGCAACCAGTCGGTGCTCCTGGCGGGCGTGAATGACTGCGTTCACATCCAGCGCCAGCTCGTCCAAGAACTTGTGCGCATCCGCGTCCGCCCCTACTACATCTACCAGTGCGACCTGGTCGAGGGCTCGGGGCACTTCCGCACGCCGGTCGCCAAGGGGATCGAGATCATGGAGGGCCTGAGAGGCCACACCTCCGGCTACGCCATCCCCACCTTCGTCGTCGACGCGCCCGGCGGCGGGGGAAAGATCCCCGTGATGCCCAACTATCAGTTGAGCGCCTCGGACCACAAGGTGGTCCTGCGCAACTTCGAGGGATATGTCACGACCTACGAGGAGCCGATCGAGTACACGCCGCACGATCCGGCCACCTGCTCCTTCTGCCAGGCGCGCAGGCCGGAGCCCGGCCAGGAGGGGATCACCGGCCTCCTCGACGGCGAGCGGCTGTTCATCAAGCCGGAGGGCTTTGACGAGGTCCACGCCCGCGGCGGAGACGTCCACCGCCTGCGCGCCGACCCTACGAAGTGGCAGCCGCTCGGCATCGGCCAGCCGTCGCCGAAGCCGCTGCCGGGGGGAGATGGGGGAAACGAGTAGGGCTGGCCACAATTGGGTTCAGACGGACAAGCTCCAGGCGCGGGTCCCGGCCCGAACGGGGTCCGGGTGGCCTTCCCCGTGTGAGCCGAAGGGGGAATTGCCTTCCAGGCGCAGATCATCGCGCACCGGCCGTCGACTTCCATTACATCGGAGGCCCGATATACAAATCGTAGGGGCGACGCATGCGTCGCCCCTACACCGTTTCCTCACGCAAGGACTTGCCGTCGGAAGCCCCTACCCCCCGATCTCGTTCATCACTCGGCCCAGGGTGATGATCTCCTCGGCCAGGCCGTGGCCCCAGGGCTTGTTCCAGACCCCGCCGAGAATCAACTCGCGAAGCTCGTCCCGCGAGGCGCCAGCCCGATGCGGTGTGAGCAGATCGACCTCCATGTCTCGCAGCAAGCACAGCCGAAGGCGGCCGTCCGCCGTGAGGCGAGCGCGGGTGCAGGAGGCGCAAAACGGCTGGGTGACCGAAGAGATCAGCCCGACCACCCCCGGCGCCCCGGGGATACGGTAGAGCCGCGCCTCCCCGTCGAGCCGTCCCTCATCCACCGTCTCGAGCGGGCCGTGGGCGGCCTCGATCCGGGCCTGGATCTCCTCGTGGGTCACGACTTGCCCCGTCTGGAGATCGGTGACGC
>DATEAV010000220.1:0-8791 GCA_035288185.1 Anaerolineales bacterium
CCTCGAGGCAAGCCTCCACCAGGCTGCGAGATTGATCGCCCGGGGCAATCTGCCCGCGGCGATGGATGGGCTGATCGACATCCTGCGTCAGGACAAGCGCTACCGGGGCGGACTGCCGAAGAGCGTGCTGCTTGCCCTCTTCGCATTGCTGGGCGACGAGGATCCCCTCACCCGGCAGTACCGCGACGAGCTGGCCTCCGTGCTCTTCTGAGCCCCCTGGGAAAAACCCGGCACGGCGCGTTTCGTCTCGGCAGGATGATCGACCTTCAGTCCGAGCGGCCACTGCGTCTCTGCATGAGAAGACTTCCTTCGATCCATCGGGCCCCGAGCCGCGGATTGTCGTTTGAACTGACTTGATCTTGCCCTTGGCCCTCCCTCGCCGAACTACCCGATCCGCTCTATCATCTCGATGCGGATCTGGCTCTGCCTGACGGCCCTCCTCGTCACCCAAGGAGACACAGATGGAATACCGCAGACTGGGGAGCACTGGCGCGAAGGTCTCCGAGCTCTGCCTGGGGACGATGCAGTTCGGGTGGACGGCCGATGAGGCGACCTCCTACCAGGTGCTCACGGCCGCCGTGGAGGCCGGCCTCAACTTCCTCGACACGGCCGACATCTATTCGCGCTGGGCCGAAGGCAACCCCGGTGGGGTGGCCGAGACGATCCTGGGGAAGTGGATGAAGAAGGGAGTCGTCCGGCGCGAGCAGCTCGTCATCGCCACGAAGGTCCGCGGGGAGGTGGGTGAGGGCCCGAACGACAAGGGGCTTTCGCGGGTGCACATCCTGGCTGCAGCCGAAGCATCGCTGCGCCGACTGGGGACCGACTACATCGACCTCTACCAGCTGCATTGGCCCGATGACGAGACCCCCATCGAAGAAACCCTGAGCGCGCTCGACGATCTGGTGCGCCGCGGGATGGTCCGGTACATTGGCTGCTCCAATTTCGCCGCCTGGCAGGTCGTGCAAGGGCTCTGGGTCTCCGACCGCTCTCGTCTCGAGCGATTCGTCAGCGTGCAACCGCACTACAGCCTGGTGAACCGGGCCGAGTTTGAGCGAGAGCTGGAGGCAGTGTGCCGCACATATGGCCTGGCGGTCTTGCCGTACAGCCCGCTTGCCGGCGGGTTCCTGACCGGGAAATACCGGAGGGGCGAGGCGCCGCCAAGCCCCAGCCGCGGGGAAAAGAGTACCCGCCTGCAGGGCTACATGCGCGATGACCGCATCTGGTCGCTGCTCGGGACCCTCGAGCGCGTGGCGGGAGCAAGGGGGAAGACGGTCTCTCAGGTCGCCCTGGGATGGCTGCTGACGCGGCCGACGGTGACGAGCCCGATCATCGGCCCCCGATCGGTCGAGCAGCTCCAAGACAACCTTGGGGCGGAGGGGCTGCGGCTCAGCCTCGAAGAGATGGAGGAGATTGAGGCTCAGAGCGCCTGGAAGTGAGCCCGCCTGAGGCTCCCTGCGCATAGCCACATTGCCTGGGAGCCGTCGTGATTATGTCATCCCGCGCTCCGTCCGCAGGCCTCCCACGGCAGGGGGGCTATTTGTACTTATGGTAAGTCAGAGCCCCCGATGATATAATCGGCTCGCGCCGCAACAGGGGGGCGCGAGCCACGATGGACGACTTCATCCGTCGCTTCCTGGGGCACCTCCGGACGGTTCAAGGCTCTTCGCCCAACACGCTCCTCGCCTACCGCACAGACCTCGAGCAGATGGTCTCTGCGGTCTCCGATCGGATCGGGCGTACGATCACGCCTGACGACCTCTCGCCCGAGACCCTCAGCGATTTCGTCACCTGGCTCTCCCAACGAGGATATCGGGCAGCCACCGTCTCCCGGAAGATCGCTGCGGTCCGGTCGTTCATCGATTACCTGGCCCGACACGAAGGCCGGGTTGATCCCTCGCTTATCGCCACCCTTCGGCCGCCGCCCACTCCCCGCCATCCTCCTCGTGTGCTTGGCCCCCAAGAGATCGACGCTCTCCTGGCTGCGCCGGCGCGTGAGAACACCCCACGAGGCCTGAGGGATGCCGCCATTCTGGCGCTTCTTTGCACCACGGGCATGCGCGCCTCGGAGGCGATCTCGCTCCGCGTGGAGGACATCGACCTGGGCCGAGGGATTGTCTTCCGGCGACACTCCGAAGGCCAGGACGACCAGGCCCTGCCGCTCGACCGGGCGGTCCAACCGCTGCGTCTGTACCTGGATGAGGGCCGGCCCCAGCTGGCGCGTAATCCGGATGTGCCGGCTCTGTTCCTCAATCCGCGAGGGAGGCATCTAAGCCGGCAGGGGTTGTGGCTGGTGATCAAGCGCTGGGCCGCGGCCTGCGGCCTGGAAGATGCGATTTCCCCTCACACGCTCCGCCACACCTTGGCGCAGAGGCTCCTGGAGTCTGGCAGTCCACGCAAGCATATTCAAGAGCTGCTGGGGCTGAGCAGCCCCAATACTCTGGGTGGACGTCAAGGCCGGGAGCGCGCTCTGGAGGGGGAATGAGCGAGAGTGGGATGGAATTCCTGGCGATCGAGGCGATCGACGCCGCTGCAGAGGCGTTGCGTCCAAGGATCCGCGTGAAGCCCCGGGTCGGGCTGATCCTCGGCAGTGGCCTGGGGACCCTCGTCGACGATATCGAGGGCGCTGTCGCCGTCCCCGCCGCCGAGATCCCCGGCTGGCCTCTCCCCACCGTCGAAGGTCACGCCGGCCGGCTTGTCTCCGGGCTGCTGGAGGGCCAGCCGGTCCTCGTCCAGCAGGGCCGGGCGCACTACTACGAAGGCCACTCGATGGCCCGGCTCGGCCTGCCGACGCGGGTGATGCAGCGACTGGGCATCGAGATTCTGATCGTGACCAACGCAGCCGGGGCGATCCACCCCGCCTTCGAGCCGGGAGATCTGATGCTGATCACCGATCACATCAACCTGATCGGCATGGCGGGCCTGTCGCCGCTGCGCGGGCCCAATCTGGATTCGCTCGGCCCCCGCTTCCCCGATATGAGCCGGGCATACGACCGCCCGTTGATGGAGCTGGCACGTTCGGCGGCTTCCGACGCCGCGGTCACCTTGCAAGAGGGCGTCTACGTCTGCCTGGCCGGCCCGACCTTTGAATCGCCGGCCGATCTCCGGTTCCTTCGAGGCATCGGCGCCGACGCGGTGGGCATGTCCACCGTGCCGGAAGTCGTCGTCGCCCGTCATGCAGGCACTCGCGTTCTCGGGATCTCCGGCATCAGCAACAAGGCCAACCTCGATGGCTCGACGGTCACAACCCACGAAGAGGTGCTGGCTGCAGGCCGGCTGATCGTCCCTCGGCTGACGGCCGTCCTGCGCGGGGTGCTTCGCGGCCTCTAGCGCATCCATCGGATGGAAGAAGTCATCGCTTTCATTGCGCAAGACCAGGCGTGGATCTACGCGCTTCTCGCACTGGCCGGATTGATCTACATTCGGGCCGGGCTGCGGTCCTACGTCGATCTCCGCAAAGCGATGTTTGGGCTGGAGCGAGAGCAGGCGCAAGCCCGCCTGCGGCGTGCCGGCGGGATGCTCGGGCTTGTGGTCGCCGCGGCGCTGGCCACGTTCGTCATCGCCACCTTCGTCAGCCCGGCGATGCCCGGCTCCGGGCTTCCGACGGTGGTGCCGACGATCTCCCTGCTCACGACTCCTGCGCCCACTTTCGCCCCGGAGGGGACGGCGTTCCCCGACGCCACTCTCCTCCCCTCGGGCGATCTGGATAGCAGCGGCTGCCTCAACTCCGACGCCACCTTGACCTCACCGGAGAATGGGGCTGTGCTTTCCGGCGAAGCGGAGATTCGCGGCACGGCCAACATCCCCAACTTCGGCTTTTATCGCTACGAATACCGGGCGCTGGCGTCGGGCTCGGCCTGGCGGGCCATCGGCGCCGGAGACACGCCCGTTGTCGATGGGAGCCTCGGGCTGTGGGACACGAGCCTGGTCCTTCCGGGTGACTACGCGTTCCGCCTCGTTGTGGCCGACACCGCAGGAAACGCGCCGCTCCCCTGCGTCGTCCGCGTCAGCATCGCGCCCGCGTCCTGATTGCCCGCCCCCGGTCCGTCTGGTAGAATGCCGCGCATGGAAGGCCTCGAGATCCGGACGGCGATCTCCAGCGACATCCCCGAGCTGATCGCCTTCGACCACAACTACAGCACCGATCACGTCTGGCAGATGGAGTTCCGCTCCCGGCCCGATGAGGTGGCCGCGACGTTTCGGGAGGTGAGGCTTCCGAGGGCGATGCGCGTCGTCTACCCGCGCGATCCGCGGCGGCTGGCCGACGAATGGACCCGCCGTTCGGTGATCCTGGTCGCCGAGCACGCCGAGATCCGGCGCGGCTATCTCGGCCTTGTGGAGAGCACGGCGGAGGGCGCCGCCTGGAGCACCGACCTGGTCGTCGGGCTGCCTCACCGCCGGCAAGGCGTCGCCACCCGGCTGGTGGGCGCGGCCTGGGATTGGTGCCGGCAAAGGGGCTATCGACGCCTCTTTCTGGAGATGCAGAGCAAGAACTTCCCGGCCATCCAGCTGGCCCGCAAGCTCGGCTTCGTCTTCGCCGGCTACAGCGACCGCTACTTCCCCAGCGAAGATATCGCCCTCTTCTTCGTCCTCGATCTGGCTTGATCCAGGCGCGCCCATGATGCAGGGCCTTGTCGATATCCTCGTCGTCTTCAATCAGATCCTCGACGCCGGCAATACGATCACGGCGTTTTCGCTCTTGCTCTACGGGCTCACCTTCAACCTGCGCGAGCGGGTGGCGCGCACGTTTGCTCTTCTGCTGGCCTGCATGACGATCGTCTACTTCTGCGACGTTCTGGTGGGCACGACGTCCGTGGCGGCCGAGCGATCCCTCTGGCTCCGCCTGCAGTGGCTGGGGATCGCCTTCGTCCCCACCGCCTACTTCCACTTCTCTGATGCGCTCCTGGCAGCGACCGGGCGGCCCTCGCGCGGCCGGCGGCGGCTGGTGGTCCGCATCAGCTACCTGACGAGCGCGGCTCTATTTGCCGCCGCCGGCCTCACGCCATTAGTCGCAGCCGATTTCGCCCTCTCGGGCACGACGGCCTATCTCAGGCCGGGCCCTCTCTTCCTGCTCTTCGCGGCCTTCTGGGGGATCGACGCCGTGTTCGTGGGGATCAACCTCTGGCGCGCTCATCAGCGCTGCCTGACGCGCACCAGCCGCCGCCGGATGCGCTACCTGATCGCCGGCTCGATCGCCCCGGCGCTCGGCGCCTTCCCCTTCCTGATGATCCTGCAGCCGGCGCCCTCCGCCGTGCCCCTGCTCTTCTGGGGCGCCGTGGGCCTCACCAGCCTGGCGGTGGCCGGATCGCTCATTCTGATGGCCTATGTCGTGGCCTACTACGGCGTGAGCTATCCAGACCGCGTGGTGAAGGGCCGCCTCTTCCAGTGGATCCTGCGCGGGCCCGTGGTCGCCTCGACCGTGTTGGCGATGATGGTGATCGCCAACCGCCTCAGCGTGCGAATCGGATTCCCGAACAGCCGGGTGGTCCCCTTCGCCATGGTCGCGGTGCTGCTCCTGCTGCAGTACGTGATCACCTGGATTCGGATCCCCCTCGAACGCTGGCTGTTCTATGGGGAGGATCGCAACGACGTGCGCAGGCTCCAGTTGCTCGAAGAGCGCCTGCTGACTACGGGGGATTTGCGCCAGTTCCTCGAGGCGCTGCTCAACGCGGCCTGCGACATCACGGCGGCCCGCTCGGCCTTCGTGGCTGCCGTGGGGCCGGCGGGGCTTGAGCTCGAAGTTGCGGTCGGCCCCGACGACCCGCTGCGAGGGGGCGAGGAGCTGGCGCCGGTGCTCTCGGCGGGAGCGCAGGCGGAGTTCGAGGGCTTGGGAAGCGTGTTCACCTGGGATTCGTACTGGTTGCTGCCCTTGCGGCGAGCGGACACAACGGAGACCATCGGCCTCCTCGGGCTGCGGGCGCGCTCCCCGCAGCCGGATTTCACTCCGGACGAGGCTCACGCCCTGCGCGAGATCGCCGAGAAGGCCACCGTGTCGCTCACCGACCGGCTCCTCCAGCGAGAGATCTTCGCAACGGTCGATCGGCTCGTGCCCGAGGTGGAGGCGATCCAGCGTATGCGGGCGGCCGCCCGCCACGGCGGCATCGGCGTGCTCACCGGCCCGGCGGCGACCCTGCCGGTGGAGGCCGATCTGGCGAATCTGGTCCGGGAGGCGCTCGGTCACTACTGGGGAGGGCCGCGGCTCACACAAAGCCCGCTGCTCGGGCTGCGCGTCGTGCGCCAGGCCATGCAGGAGCATGATGGCAACCCCGCCAACGCGCTGCGGGCGATTCTGCGGCGAGGGATCGAGCGCACACGCCCAGGGGGCGAGCGGCGTTTCACGGCTGAATGGGTGCTCTACAACATCCTCGAGATGAAGTTTCTCGAGGGGCGCAAAGTGAGGGACGTGGCGATGCGCCTGGCCGTCTCGGAGGCCGACCTCTATCGGAAGCAGCGGGTGGCCATTGAGGCTGTAGCTGGCGCGGTGGCGCAGATGGAGCGCGAGGCGGCCGAACGCGGAGAGGCCCAAGGCGAAGCAGGCACTGACGGAAGCCGTCTGCGTGAGTAAAGGGACGACAATCTCGTTCCAGCATGAGCATCTTCCGGACGCGCGGCGGCGCGAGGAACGCCGCCTTCACTTCCGGGCCGCGCTCGAGGAATCGGAGCGGGCTGCGCGGCGCGACTAACGCGGAGCCTCGAAGCCGACAGAGCTGCTGGGCTTTCCATCGAGCCCCTATCGCCTTCTTCTCGAAAGACCTCAGAACTCCAGACCACCGGCAGGCGCAACTTCCTTTCGCTCGTTGAGAGCAGTGCCGGTGCCACACGAGCTCGTAGCCGTTCGCATCCGTGGAGAACACACCTTGAGGAGGACGAATGGCGGGCGTGATTGTCCCCGAGACGATGCCTGTTGACAACCTGCCAGGGGTCTGGTCCCCCGTGCAATGGGAGCTTTCGGAAGAGGAACGCCTCCGGGAGGTGGAGGACCAGGCCGTCGCCAGCCTGCTGTGGTCGGTGGATGTGCCGGAGGCGATACTCCGTCTCCTGCTTGGGGAGACGGAGATCACGCGCCTCCTCGATCCGCCGGAGGGCTACGACGCGGAGAGGCAAGGGGAGTGGGACGCTTCCCTGGCGACCTTCGCGTTCAAGCGGCCCATCCGCCTGGATACCGTCGAAAGGGAAAGCGATCTTCTGAAGGTCGTCTACAAGCTCGAGGGCGCCGGCTATTGGCTCCTGGAGATCGGGCCGGAGCGGGTGGTAATCGAGCGAGTGTGAGGCGAGGGGTGAAGGCGGTGGGTGCGGCTCGCGTTTCCTCGTGGCGGGCGTCGAGGCGAATCGTATCGGTGACCCCCACGCTCGCGGCTGCGCCGCTCGCTCGGGGCGACATGGACGGAGGTGGCTGGGTGAGGCACGAAGTCCCTCAGCAGGACAGTGAAATGCCTCCCGACATGTCATTCCGAGCCGGCGGCGCGCCACCGGAGAGGCATCGCGACAAGAAAGAGCCGGCGACACTTGCGCCTGCAGCAGCGCCGCAGGCGCAAGTGCAGGCGGGAATCACTGAGACGTTTCAGTGAATGGTCAGTCTCTAGGAAACGCCGCGGCTCGCGTTTCCTCGTGGCGGGCGTCGAGGCGAATCGTATCGGTGACCCCCACCTGCACTCACTGGCACTGCGCTGGCGCGCAGCGCCAGTGCAAGTGTGCACCTGCATACAAGTGCAGCTGCAAGTGTCTGTCGCGGCCTTGCCGCTCGCTCTGGGTGACATGGAGGCGAGACGGTCCTAGGCAAGGACGGCACGGCGCATGAAGAACCGACAACTCTATTACGTCTACATCCTCTCCAACACGAAAGGCGTCCTTTACGTCGGTGTGACGCGCGATCTCGCGAGGAGGTTTGAAGAGCACCGCAAGGGGGCCGTTGAAGGATTCACGAAGCGCTATGGGGTGTCGAGGCTGGTGTATTGGGAGGCAACACCTGATGTGAAGAGTGCGATTGCTCGGGAGAAGCAGATCAAGTCATGGCGCAGGGAGAAGAAGGTTGCGTTAATACGAAGCGTGAACCCGGAGTTCCGCGATCTGGCCGAAGAGGTGGGTGATCTGTGAGGGAAACGGAGAGCGTTTGGTCTTTCGTTTCCTAGTGGCAGGCATCAAGGCGAGTCGTATTGGTGACCCCCACGCTCGCGGCTGCGCCGCTCGCTCGGGGTGACATGGGTAGACGTCCGCGCGTTGGGCGGAGATGGGCTGGTGGGTGGTCCACGTTTCCTTGAGGCGGCCTGATCGGCCGGCACGTCAGCGGATTGTCTCTCGATATGTCATTCCGAGCCGGCGGCGCGCCACCGGAGAGGCATCGCGACAAGAAAGAGCCGGCGACACTTGCGCCTGCAGCAGCGCCGCAGGCGCAAGTGCAGGCGGGAATCACTGAGACGTTTCAGTGAATGGTCGGTCTCTAGCAAACGCCGCGCCTCGCGTTTCCTGGTGGCGGGGTTGAGGCGAGTCGTATCGGTAACCCCCACGCTCGCGGCCATGCCGCTCGCCCGGGGTGAGATGGACGGGAGGTGGCGGGCGGGGCGCAGGTCGACCGGGGGCATGAGCAAGTCGCCTGCCGGTCGAAGGGGGGTGAAGTAGACGCGCGGGTTCCGGGACGAAGGGTGAAGAGGAGAAAAAAGGTGGGGTTCAAGATTCCGGCTGTAATGGCAAGCCCTGCCTCGTCTCCCCCCGAGTTCCGGCGTCTGCGCGGGGGCGACTGGTTGACCATAAATCCGATAACTCAGACCCACGCCAGGGGTGGCGGCGGGCGGCGAGG
>DATEAV010000221.1:0-11282 GCA_035288185.1 Anaerolineales bacterium
CCTGGGGCTTCCGCTGGACCTTGCACAGACCGGATCGCGTGGCGCTCAGTCCTGGGTCCGCGAGGTTTGGGAAAGCCTGGCAGATGGCAACGCTGAGCGGGAAGACAATCGGCCGCTACTGCTTGATGGAGCAAATCGGCCAGGGCGGGATGGCCGTAGTCTACAGGGCCCGCGACACGGAGCAGGACCGCATCGTCGCGGTCAAGATCCTCACGGCTTCGTCCGCAGCCGACGCGCAAGTCGTGCTCCGCTTCCAGCGCGAGGCTCGCCTGCTTCTCAAGCTGCGGCATCCGCACATCGTCCCAGTTGAAGATTTCCATGTCGAGGAAAGCACCGTCTACCTTGTGATGCCGTATTTTGCGGCCGGCAGCCTGGCCGAACGGCTGGCGCGGGGCCCGGTCTCCCCCCGGGATGGCGGCCGGATCATTGGCCAGGTGAGCGCGGCGCTTGATTTCGCTCACCGGCAGGGCGTTGTCCATCGAGACGTAAAGCCCTCCAACATCCTGCTCGACGAACAGGGGAACGCCCTTCTGACCGACTTCGGCCTGGCGCATGTAGCCGACGCCTCCGTCAGCCTTACGGGCTCCGCGATTCTCGGCACACCTTCCTACCTTTCGCCCGAGCAAGTGCAGGCTACGGAGGTGGACGCGCGCAGCGACCAGTATTCGCTCGGGATTGTTCTCTATCAGATGACCACCGGCCGGGTCCCGTTTGATGGCGAGACCCCAATGGCCGTCCTCATCAAGCACGTCAACGAACCCATGCCCTCTCCCCGGAGCCTCAGCCCGGCCATCCCCGAAATCGTGGAGCGCGTCATCCTCAAGGCCACCTCCAAAGATCCCGGCGACCGCTTCGCCTCGATCGCCGAGATGAACGCCGCCTTCCAGAGCGCGCTGGCCCACGCGCTCGACCCGAAGGGTCACCGGCCTCCGGTCATCCATCTCGGGGCGACGAGCGGCCACAACCTCCGACCGATTGCCACAGGAGCGGGCCGGCGGCGCAAGCGGGCGGTGATGGCGGTCGCCTCGCTGGCGGCCGTCGCCTTGCTCCTCTTCTGCGCCAGCCCGCTCGCGGCCCCGGCGATACTCGACTTCTTTCTCGGCTCGTCAGGCCCGGCCGAGGGCAGCACCGGCTCCAGCAGCGGCCTCACCGATCTCCAACGCACCGCGATGGCGCAGACCCAGAGCGCATTCGCCACCCAGCTTGTTGGAACATGGTCCGGCACGCTTCTTCCGGAGCAAATGCTCACCGCGGTTGCGCAAACAATGGCCGCCGAATGGGGGCTGGCCACCTCGACGCCCGAAGCCGGCGAGGAGGCGGGGCCAACGACGCCCGCCGGTGATCTGACGGCCACGCCAACGGTCTCCCGCACACCCACACCCTCGCACACCACAGGATCCTCGGGCCGTCTTTCCGACACCGGAACACCAACTGCCACCCGGACGCCGACGCCTTCGCCCACCCTCACCCTGACGCATAATCCCAGCCTCACCCCGACCCCAACCCGGACGCCTACTCCATCACCGACCGCTACAACCACCAGGACAACGATCGTGCTCCCCAGCATCACTCCAACGTTCCCCGCCACCTTCACCGTCCCCTCCACCACCTTCACTGTGACGGGCCTTACCGCGTCTGGCGACAACGACGACGGCGGTCCGGGACACTAGGAGGCTGCGGAAGAATCTGACGCAGAGAAACGATTGACCTGCATGACAGTCCCGGATCGGGCCTGCAGTCGGCTGGAAACCCAGCCCAACTCTCGGATGATGCCCTGGCGATACGCTTCCGGCTCAGGATCTTGGAGCCTTCCGCTTGCCTCGGGTCTAGGCAACTTGCGCTTCGAGGTTTCTGATCCGCAGCAGGTCAAACGCCGCCAGGGAGAAGATGAACACCCACCCCACCCGCGGTGCGCCCCGATGCCGCGTTTTCCTCAGCGCTCCCACGGTCTTCATCCAACCGAAGACCTGTTCAATGAGTTTGCGCTTCCATTGACTGACCTCGTACCCCTTGTGGCGAGTGGTGCGCCCATCAATCGCGCTGCGCCGATTACTCTTGTTTTGAGCCACATGCGCCGTCACCCCCATCTCTCGCACGCCCGCCACGAAGCCCTGTGTGTCGAAGCCCTTGTCCCCTCCCACGGTGAGCCGCCCTCGGTGCCGCCGTTTCGCCGCCCGGACCATCGCCTGCGCCGCCTCGCGCTCCGCCGTCCCCGTCGCCTGGGTCAAGCGAGCATCCACCACCAGGCCGTTCCGGTTTTCCATCAGGACGTGCCCCATGTAGCACAACTTGGCTTCTTTCCCTGGGCCTTTGCGATACAGCTTGGCCTGTGGATCCGTCGTCGACTGGTGGGTGGCATTGGTCCTTGCCTCGCCGTGGAAATCCTCTCCCGGGGAGGCCCCTGGATCATCCGGACCCTTGCCCGATCCCTGGGGGCGCTTGCGGAAGCTCTTCTGTCCCGCCCAGGCTTCAATCAGTGTGCCATCCACGGTGAAATGCTCGTCGCTGGTCAGGTTCTTCTCGCTCGCCAGGGCCAGGACTTCCGTGAAGAACGCCTCGGCGATCTCACCCTCCAGCAGCCGTTGGCGGTTCTTGGTGAAGACCGTCGGGTCCCAGATCGGGTCGTCCATACTCAGCCCCACAAACCAGCGGAACAGCATGTTGTAGTCCAGCTGCTCCATCAACAGGCGCTCACTGCGGATAGTGTAGAGCACCTGAATCAACAGGGCTCTCAGCAGCCGCTCGGGCGGAATCGACGGTCGTCCCACCCTCGAGTACAGCTTGTCAAAGCGAGGCGACAGCCGGTCGAGGACTTCGTCGACCATCTTGCGGATGGGCCGCAAAGGGTGGTCGGCCGGAATCCGCTGTTCCTGGGACACGTACGACCACATTCCAGTGTCGTCACCGTCGTCTCCACGCATGGCCCTCAACCTCCGTCATCGTCTGACTACTACAACACCAGGCCATGGGTTGGAGATTCGATTTCGATGGTGTCAGCAAGGCTTTTTTCCGCAGCCTGCTAGGCGCCGCCCCTCCTGCTCGCGATCGCTATTCGACGTACAATAAGCGGACGACTGACCACGGACGATCGATCACCGGCAGGCTCGACGAGCGACGAGCGATCTCCGACCACCTACCACCGATCACCGATCACCAGTCACTGATCGGGCACCTCCGCCCTCTTCCGACCTATTGCCGACTGAGGTGATCCCATGGAAACTCGCCCACTAGGCCGAACCGGCCACAAGAGCTCTCTGGCGATCTTCGGGGCGGCCGCCCTTTGGGAGGTGACGCAGCCCGCAGCCGATGCGGCCCTCGACCTTGCCCTGAGCCGCGGCGTCAACCACATTGACGTGGCGCCCTCCTACGGCCAGGCAGAAACCCGCCTGGCCCCATGGCTGGAGCGAAACCGCGACTCGGTGTTCCTGGCCTGCAAGACGATGGAGCGGGAGCGGAAGGGAGCGTGGGATGAGCTCCACCGCTCGCTGCGCCGCCTGGGAGCCCGATCCTTCGATCTGTACCAGGCACACGCCATCCGTGAGATGGAGGAATTGGATCAGATCCTCGCCCCGGGGGGAGCCATGGAGGCGTTTCTGGAGGCGCGCGAGCGTGGCCTCGTCCGTCACCTCGGAATCACAGGCCACGGCTATCGAGCGCCTGCAGTCCATGCGGTCGCCCTCGAGCGCTTCGATTTCGAGACGGTGATGACCCCCCTCAATTTCGTTCAGTGGGCCGACCCTGCGTTTCGCGCCGCCGCGGAGAGGTTGCTGACGATCGCGGCGGAGAAAGCGGTCGGCGTCTTGGTGATCAAGGCCTTCACTCGGGCGCCCTGGGGTGACCGCCCCCACAAGTACACCACCTGGTATGAGCCGTTCGGGGATGACGAGGCGATCGAGGGTTGCCTGCGCTTCGTGCTCGCGAAGCCGGTGGCGGCGCTAACCACGCCCGGCGACTTGCGTCTCCTGCCTGCGGTGCTTCAGGCGGCAGAAAGGTTCCGCCCCCTCAGTGAGACGGAGAGCGAGGCGCTCGTCGCTTCGGCCAAGGCGTACGCGCCTCTCTTCTCGTCGGCCTGACCCCCTGCGCAATTCCAATCACCGGGCTGCGCCTGCCTATCAATCAGCCGGCCGCCCGAGAGAGGGCGGCCGGACCGCGTGTCTTGCGGAGGAACGCTCGCCTCTTGGCCGTCACTGGCAGAACAGGATCTCTCCCTGCGCGTCGATCACCGGACGGACACGCGACATCACTTCGACTTCCCCGATGACCATGACGCATACCCCCGGGTCCACCTCCGGGTGTGGGGTGAGGCGGTCGACAATGATGAACGCCCCGGGCTCGCTGCTGAAGTAGACGACAATCGGGAATTCCTCGGTGACGTACCGGCCGGCGACCGCGCCGAAGACGCACAACGTCTGGCCTTCGTTGGCGACCGTCACTTCGTCCCATGAAACGCAGTCGGCGGCGGGATCGGGAGTCCCCGTGGGGCCGTTGGCCGCGCTCGTCGGTGGCGAGGTGGGGCTGGGCCCCGGCAAGAGGGGCGCGGTTGCCTGCGCGGATCCCGTGAGCGTGGCCGTTGCGGAGGTGGCGGATGGGGCGGCAAATGCGCGCAGCAGGCTCTCGAGGCTCAGCCCTTCGAGCCAACCTCCCCGGACCGCAGCAAGGGCAACCACGAACAGCCCTCCGAGGAGGAAGAGTGCCGTCAGGCGGCCCCAAGGGACCCGGTGGCGCACGCGCGGACGTTCTGCGGCAGGCTCCGGAGGCGTGGCGAAGAGACGTGGGGCGAGAGGGCCATCGGGGGGCCGCGGTTCCGCTCCCCACGCAATCTGTCTCGGTTGAGACGGCCGTGGCCGTGAGGCGTCCGTCCCGGCCTGCGGGGGGGTCATCAGGCGCCGAATCAATCCAGGCCGCGGACCCGAGGCAGGCTCTTCCGGGGGGGGAGAGGCCTGGATGGGGACGGGCGGGGGCTCTGGCGGCTTCTCCTCACGGCGGCTGATCCCCAGCCGCCCCAGGACGCTTCGTCTCTCGCCCTCGGGCTCACCCCCCGAGGTGAACGGAGGGACCGCCCCGCCGCGCAAGACATCTCGAGGATCCCACGACCGGGGAGCCGCGTCGGGACGGTCCGGCCGATAGACTCGGCTCATCCCTGTGCTGGGGACCAGGTCGTGGGTGCAATAGGGGCAGACGATCGTGCCCCTCTCGATCCACTCGGCGCAGTGGGCACAGCGCTTCTTGCCCGCCAGCCTCTCATTGCGCGGCAAATCGCGATGGCAATGGCGGCAGAAGACCGCCTCGTCCTGGATTTCTTGCGCGCAGAAGTCGCACTTCCTCATGAGTGCTCCGTCGCGCCTAATCTACCCCAACCGGTTTTCGGACGCCAGGGTCCGCTTGGCCCAGAAGTGGGGGTGGGCGAGCGTCTAGAGAGGTGCTCGGGAGCCATCCTCGACGGGTCGAGGGGCCTGGGTGAGGGCTTGCCTCGCGAGACCATGACCGGGCGGGGGCAGGATCGTGGGGGAGGCGGTGGCCCGGAGCAAGTCGGCCGTGGCTGTGTCGATCGTCGCTTGATCGGGGTGGCGCTTACGGAGCTCTTCGACCGGAGTTGCCCTGATTTCCTCCATTCGGCCTCCTGCCCCTCGAGGTGCAAGACTCGGGCCAAAGGAACGTGGCCGGTCGCCAGGCGGCCGCGCCGGAGGTCGAGGCCGTGGGGCGACGGCCTGCCCGGTGTGACGATGTCCAGGTTTCAGGGTAGAGATCGGTGGAGCAAGTCGGCGCGGGTCAGCCGAGGCCCACGTCGAGAGTCATCATGGTGGCGAACCCGAAAACCGCGCCCAGGGTGGCGAGGTCGGTGTTCTTGCCGAGCTGCGATTCGGGGATGAGCTCCTCGACCACCACGAAGATCATCGCGCCCGCGGCGAAGGAGAGGGCGTAGGGGAGAATCGGGCGTGCCAGCGTGACCGCCGCTGCGCCGATGACGCCGGCGATGGGCTCGACGATGGCCGAGAGCTGGCCATACCAGAAACTTCGCAGGCGAGTCATCCCCTCCCGGCGCAGCGGAACGGCTACGGCCGTTCCTTCGGGGAGATTCTGGATCCCGATGCCCAGGGCGAGGGCAATGGCGCCGGTGAGGGTGGCCGAGGGAACGCCTGCGCTCACCGCGCCGAAAGCCACGCCCACCGCCAGGCCCTCCGGAATATTGTGGAGCGTGATCGCCAGGATGAGCAGGATGCTGCGCTGCCACTGGGTGCGGACCCCTTCGGCCTGGTCGATGGGGAAACCGAGGTGGAGGTGTGGCAAGAGGCGGTCCAGTCCGAAGAGGAAGAGACAGCCGAGGAGGAATCCTGTCGTGGCGGGAAACCAGGCGGGGAGATCGCCGCCTGCGCCCATCTCAATCGCGGGCGCCAGGAGCGACCAGAAGCTTGCGGCGATCATGATGCCGGCGGCGAAGCCCAGCGTGCCGTCGAGCACCCGGCGGTCGATCTTGCGGAAGGCGAAGACGGCCGCCGCGCCGAGAGCGGTAAGGAACCAGGTGAAGCCCGTGGCGGCCAGGGCTTGCAGGATTGGATGGAGGCTTGAGAAAGATTCCATGTCGGGCTTCCCGCGATCGAGACCGGCCCAAGGGCGGAGCCTTGCCTATGGCTGCCTGCGCGCGCAGCCCCTGGGCAAAGTCGCCGGCCTGATACGCCGGGGAGATTATCCCCCGACTCGGGCCGGCGCGGCAAGCGCGGCCGCGAGGGCTCGCGTAGAGACGAGAACGACGCAGGGGAGCTACTACCGCGTCCACCCCACGCCAACCCTCCCGCTGAAGGGGGAAGGCAGGGTGGGGGTCGCGGCCACGGTCCTTCGACGATACAGACCCTATGCCAACAGTGCGAACACGATCCCCGAAAGCAGGCGGAGGGCGGCGCCGGCGAAGAGCGCCGAGCGCAGCCCCACCCAGCCGGCCAGAGCGGGGCCCGAAAGCGAGCCCAGCAGGATTCCGAGATTGAGGGCGATGTTGTGGAGGGCCATGTGGGCGGGCCGGTCGTCCGCGGGAACGCGCTCGAGAAGCCGGTTGAGAAGCGCGGCGTTCATGACGCCCCAGAAAGCGCCACCAAGAGCGGAGGCGATCCAGAAGAGCGGGACGCCGCGAGCGAGGCCGTTCAAGAGGGGGTAGGAGCCGTAGAGGAGAGCGCCGGCGACGAGAAGCCTCCGATGGCCGTGCGTTGCGCTCCACGCGCCGAGCCGAAGCGAGGCCAAGATCATCCCGGCATAGAAGAGGGCATTCCCGAGGCTGATCGCGCCATCGGAGAGCTGGAGCTCCTGCACCCAGAACAGGGGGAAGATCGGGATGGGGACGTATTGCACCGCGTAGAACAGGAGATAGGCGGCGAGGAAAGGGCCAAAAGGGCCGCGAAGGAGATCGGCGCGCAGGATGGCCAGGCGGGGCTTTTCGGCGGCGATCGCCGATTCTGGCCCCGGTTCCGGATGGGATGGAGGGCGGAGGCGGCCGAGATGATACGTGCTCAGCAGCGCCCCGGCCGCCCCAAGGGCGAAGACGATGTCGTAGTTGAGAGGGAAATCGACCCCTTCGAGGAGCGCGGCGCACGCGACCGATACCGCGGTGAGGCTCACCGCCACCAGCGCGTTGCGCCGGCCGACAACCTGGCCGCGCCACTCGGCCGGCACGGCCTCGGCGAACATGGCGTTGAAGGCGATCGCAAGAAGTGTCCCCGGCACCGACATCACCGCCACCAGCGCCACCAGCGCCCATACTTGATACGCGTCGGCCAGCAGCCAGGGAAGCGGGAGAAGGACCAGATAAGCGATTCGTTGCCAGAACGAAGAGAGGAACGTGGCCCGGAAGATCTCGCGCCCGTTGAGCCAGCGGGCGGCGGGCATCGAGAAAGCAAGGTTTACGACGGCAGGCCCCGCCGTGAGCAAGCCCACCTGAAATCCGGAGGCGCCGAGATGGGCCGCGTAGACGGATAGGAACGCCAGGGTGCTCCCCGCCAACACGCCATACCAGAACACGTCGAAGTCCAGGTGCCGGACGTTGGACCGCAGGACAGGGTGGGGGGAGGGGATGGCAGCGCGGTCCATGGAGAGGGATCCAGAAGCAGCCTATTATCACACGGACCACAGACGACGGACCATGGACGATGGGCGGTGGTCCACCGCCCATCGCTGATCACTGATCACCGATCACTAATCACCCGGTGCCCAATTGCCCGAGCGCCGGTCCTCGGCGAAACCCGACCGGTGCCATCCGCCGATGGGGATATAATCGGCCCGCCCATGGCCCTGAAATCCGGCGACACCCAACCTGTGGCCCGCACCCGCCCCCAGCCGGCTCGCCAACCTGCCGGCGGCTTCACGCCTCCTGGGCGGCCCGCGCCCGCGCGCAAGCCGCCCCGCGCCCTTGCGGGCTTGCTTGTTCTTGGTTACCTCGGCGCCCTCGTTCTGATGGGCGTCGTCGCTCATCTCGTTGCGCGGGATCTTGCGGAGGCCTGGAGCCTGACCGGAATTCGCCCGTTTCAGACCTCGGGGTATGTTCCTCCTGGCGTGACGCCAGAGCCGGGTGTGACGCCGGTGGAAATCCCGGAGGTGACCCCGCAGCCATGGACGGGCGAGGAGCGGGTGACGATCCTCCTGATGGGCCTCGACTATCGGGATTGGAGTGCGGGCACGGGCCCGCCCCGCACGGACTCGATGATCCTTCTCACCCTCGATCCCCTCACCCGCCAGGGCGGAATGCTCTCCATCCCGCGGGATCTGTGGGTGGAGGTTCCGGGCTTCGGGCACAACAGGATCAACACGGCCTATCCCAACGGGGAGGCCAGCCGCCTTCCTGGAGGCGGGCCCGGCCTGGCCATGCAGACGGTCGAGGACCTGATCGGAGTCCCGATCCAGTACTATGCGGTCGTCGATTTCGCCACGTTCGAGCGCCTGATCGACGAGATCGGTGGCATCGACGTCCTGGTGCATGAGCCGATCCGGATCGCTCCTATCGGGCGCCCGAGCATGGGGCTCGAGGCCAAGCCATATCACTTCGACGGCGCCGAAGCCCTTGCCTACGCCCGGACGCGCACGGGGCCCGAAGGAGATTTCGGCCGCGCCCGGCGCCAACAGCAGGTGGCGCTTGCCATTCTCGACCGCGTTCTCAATCCGGGGATCATCCCGACGCTTGTCACCCGTGCGCCGACACTCTACGCTGAGCTCCAATCGGGCATTCGCACCAACATGAACCTCGATCAGATGATCCAGCTCGGCTGGCTCGCGGTTCAACTCCCGCAGGAGTCCTACCATCGAGGTGTCATCGGGCCGCCCGGCATGGTCGGCTTCTACACCCTGCCAGATGGCGCTGCGGTGTTGCGCCCCGTTGCAGATCAGATCCGAGCCCTGCGCGATCAAATCTTCACGCAAACCAGCTCCTTCGGCCCCGACGTCCCGGCGCCTTGAAAGCCGCCTTCCCTCCGTGACACGATCTCCCCTGACACCTCCCGTGACGCCGCGCAGCGGGCCGCCCGGGCCCAGGCGCCCTCGCTCGCTGCGATGGCTATGGCTTATTCCTCCGACGATGGCCCTGGCGCTCACCGTTGGCGGCCTGAGCGGCTACTTCGCCGGGCAAGGCCAGGCCATCACGGCACGCGGGACCCAGCTCGCCCTCACCAGCCAGGAGCAGTTCGACCTCGGCGTGCAAGATCTGCTCGAGGGGCGCTATGAGCTTGCGCGACAGCGATTTGAATACATCCTCGCCCTCGAGCCGGGCTACCCCGGGGCGGCCGAGCTACTGGCCCAGGCGCTCCAGGCGCTGAACGTGCCGACCCTCACGCCGAGCCCCACCTCCGTGCCCGCCTCGCCCAGCCCTACGCTCGACATTAGCTCGCTCGACGGCCTCTACGCTCAGGCCCAGGCGCTCTTCGGTCAAGGCGACTGGACGGGGTGCCTGCGCGCCCTTCTGGCGATGCGGGCGCGCGATCCGGCCTATCGCCTCGCCGAGGTCAACAGCCTGATGGCCACTGCGCTCCGCAACCGTGGAGTCGAAAAGATCCTTCAGGGTTTCCTCGAGCAGGGGATCTATGACCTCAACCTGGCGGAGCGCTTCGGGCCTCTCGACGGCCAGGCCATCTCCTGGCGAGAGACGGCCCGCTTTTATCAGCAGGCCAACTCCTACATCGGCCTCGACTGGCCCCAGGCGGCGAGCTACTTCCAGTCGCTGTGCGCTGGGGGCACCTGGGACTCGTGTGCGAAGTATGCTCTTTCCGCCATGCGCTACGGCGATTTGCTTGTGACGGCCGATCCATGCGGCGCCGTGGTCCAGTATTCCGAGTCCCTTTTCACCTACAACAACGACCTGCTCTGGCCCACCGCGACCCGCGCCTTCGACCTCTGCCTGACCGCAACCGCAGCAACACCCACGGAAACCTCAACTGCGACATTCGGCACCCCCACCGCGAGCTACACCCCGACCATCGGCGGGGCTCCGAGCGAGACCCCGTCGCCGACAGCGCCTGCGTCGGACACGCCTTCCTCCATACCTCCAACCTAAGCCCGCCCGATCCCGGCTCGAGCCTCCGCCTTTGCCATCTCCGGAGTAGAGGCTTTAGCCGGGAAGTTGCGATGCCGGCGCCGCGGCGCTCGCCCCAAGGCCGCCTCGGTGGGCGCGCCAGAGAGTCGAAGCGCTAGCACGCTATCTGCCGCTAACTGCGATGGCCCCCTTGTGGCCCCGAGAGGGCGGTAGAATGCCGTCTATGGTGGAGGCAGGTCCTGCGCTGCGGGTCTTCATTCTTGGGGACGATCCTCTGGCCCGCGCCGGGCTTGCCGCGTCGCTCGAGGCCCTGGAAGGGATTTCCATCGTCGGTCAGGAGGAAATCACGGAGGCCGGGATCGACGGGGCCCGCCGCGCCTCTCCCGATGCCATCCTGTGGGACCTCGGCCTGAATCCCACGCATTCGCTCGAGCGCCTCGCCGAGCACGCCGCTTCTCTGCCGCCCATCCTGGCTCTGATACCAGGGGAGGAGACGGCCGCCGAGGCATGGCTGGCAGGAGGGCGGGGGATCCTCCGAAGGGCTGCGCGGGCCTCCCAGCTCGAGGCCGCCCTCGAGGCTGTCGCTCGGGGGCTGTTCGTCTTCGAGAACCCTCCGGCGGGCCTGCTCCCCAGCGGGGCTCCCCCGCCGGCCATGGATGAGCCCCTCACGCCACGCGAGTCCGAGGTCCTGGCGCTGCTGGCCGAAGGGCTTCCGAACAAGTCGATCGCTGGCCGCCTGGGGATCACCGAGCACACGGCCAAATTCCACGTCAACGCCATA
>DATEAV010000222.1:0-3035 GCA_035288185.1 Anaerolineales bacterium
CGAGGATCGGGCGGGGGCTTGAGGCCGAGCACATGGTGTGCGGGATGAAGAAGAGATCGTCCTGCGCGATGTCCATGTGTTCAAGCCACTCGCGCCCCTGCGAATCCTCTTCCAGCCAGCGCCGTCCCCAGGGATCGGTCATATCCAGGCCTTGCCGCTCGACGGCATAGTCGGCGCACTCTCCCGACGCCAGTTCGAGCGCCCAGCTATCCACCCAGACGCGCTGCCACAGGTCTTGAGTGCTGGGCAGCGGCGGCTGATCGGCGGCGAAGATCTCGCTGCGATGGCTGGGGCACCGCTCCGAGGGTTCGGCGCCGGAGACGGCGCAGATCACCCGCTCCATGATTCCCGGTGGGGCCATGAAAGGCGTGGGGAAACCGCCCGTGAGCCGCTGAATGGCCGTCTGCGTGAACTGATTCCAGATCGGGGCCGCCCCCGTCAGGCCGGTCGTGTTTTGCATCGGCGTCCAATCGGCGTTGCCCACCCAGACGCCCACGGCCAGATCCGGAGTGTAGCCCAGGGTCCAGTTGTCGCGGAAGTCGTTGGTCGTTCCGGTCTTGGCGGCCACGGGGAAGGGCAGGTTGAGCACGGAGTTGGGGCCGAACATCGGCATGCGCGCGGCGTTATCGGAGAGGATCGATGAGATCAGATAGGCATGCTCCGGGCGGACGACCTGCTCGCCGGACGGGACCTCATAGGAATACACCTCGGTGCCGGTGTGATCGACGATGCGCGTGATCGCCACGGGCGGGATGCGCAGCCCGCCGTTGGCGAAGACGGCGTAGGCGCCGGTGAGATCCAGCAGCGTCACCTCGCCGCCTCCCAGGGTGAGCGAGAGGCCGTAGTCGGGCCGGGTGAGGGTGGTGATCCCCATGCGGCGGGCGAAGGGGACCAGGCCTTCCTCCTCAGGCGTGGCCGGGTCGTCGTAGATGCCGATGAAGTCGAGGGTCTTGACCGCCGGGACGTTGTAGGAGTTGGCCAACGCCGTCCGCACGGTGACGGGCCCGTGGAAGCGTTCGTCGTAGTTGACGGGCTCATAGGGCGGCCGCGTGTCGCTCGGATCGCCGGAGGGCGGGAACTGCGAGGGAACGTCCCAGATCAGGGTGGCCGGGGTCCAACCGGCTGCGAAGGCCGCAGCGTAGGTGAGCGGCTTGATCGAGGACCCCGGCTGCCGCGGCCGCACGGCCATGTTCACCTGGCCGTCGATTTCCTCATTGTTGTAGTCCGCCGAGCCGACCATGGCCAGGATCTCGCCGGTATCGGGACGGATGGCCACCAGCGCGCCGTCGGTGACGTGCCGGTCGGCGAGGGCTCCCACCTGCGTGGCGACCATCTCCTCGGCGATCCGCTGCAGATCGGGGTCGAGCGTGGTGTAGACGGTGAAGCCGGAGCGGTAGATCGTCTGCGGGTCGTACATCGCCTCGAGCTCGCTCCGGACGAAGTTGACCCAATGCGGGAAACGCATCTCGCCGGCGGGGAGGTTGAAGGCGTAGCCCTCGATCTCGGCCGCGGCCGCGCCGGCCTCTTCCGGCGGGACGCACACCGCGTGCTGGGAGTTGCTCACGTAGATGCAGCCCTGCTCGTTCGAGGTCTGCACCATGAGCATGAGCACCTGGCGGTGGCGGGCCAGGGTGGCCTCGCGGTTGGTGAAGATGTCGTAGACCGAGGGAGCCTGGAGCAGGCCGGCCAGGAAGGAGGCCTGCGAGAGGGTGAGGCGATCGGCCGACGTGTTGAAATAGGTCTCGGCGGCGGCCTCCACCCCGTAGGCGAGATTCCCGAAATACATCTGGTTCAGATAGAGCTCGAGGATCTGGTCTTTGCTGTAGCGGCGGGTGATCTCTGCCGCGAGCATGATCTCGCGGATCTTGCGGATCGCCGTCCGCTGGCTGCGCTCCTCAGGGCTGAGGAGCAGGTTGCGGGCGATCTGCTGCGTGATTGTCGAAGCGCCGGAGGCGATCTCGCCCGCCTCCAGATTCTGCGAGATGGCGCGGGCCAGCGCGAGAGGATCGAAGCCGGGATGACTGTAGAACTGCGAGTCTTCGGTGGCGATGACGGCCGCCACCATGTAGGGCGAGATCTCCGAAAGTGGCACGTACGTGCGGCGGCCGGCCTGAGGGTCGAGGATCTCGTAGAGCAGATTGCCTTCCCGGTCGAGGATGCGCGTCGTCTCAAACTGCGCCGCCCGCGACTGCAGGTCTTCCACCGAAGGCAAGGTGCGGGCGACGGCGAAGTATTGGTAGACGCCGAACGAGGCCACCGCAACCGCCACTCCGACAACTCCGAAGCCTCCCAGGATCGACATTCGGAGCAGGCAGCCCCAGCCGGGCGAGAGGGAGCGGAGACCGGCGCGCAGGCGTCTGACCTTCGTTGGGGATGCGGACGGTGGGGGAGGGACGTAGGCGGCGGGGGCGACGCGTGTGGCGCCTGGGTCGCGCTCGGGGACGCGCCGGGGGAGCTCGCTCTCGTCGCGGGCGATGGGGGGCGGCGGCGGCGAGCGGCGGGAGGCCCGGGGAGTGACCTCCCGATCAGGAAATGCGGGTGGCTCCGGCCCGTCCGCTTCGGGTTTCTCTGCGGAAGTGGGAAGCGTGCTGAATTCCGAGGGATGCGGCTCCAGCGGCGAAGCCGCTTCCGATCCTGGCGGGCGCCTCGACCCCAAGAGTCGGCGAATTCGCAAGCCAGTCTCGCCCGGGGAGGGAACCTGCTCCGGCCGGTCGGGCGGTTTCTCTTCAGTTTCGCCAGCCATCGCGCGGATTATAGCACGGGGCGCGAGATGGCTTCGCCATCGAAGACCGACCCCCATCCCACCCTCCCCCTGAAGAGGCCGTGAATGAATCGGACGAGGACATGCGCGAGTATTCCCTGGCATCCCATTGCACTGATGGAGTGCCCTCCATGTCTTGTACCTTTCCGCCTCACCCCCCCAACCCCCCTTCGCGCAGCACCCCTTTGGGGCTCCGCTTGTGGCGATTCGCTCACGCGGTGCGCGAAAGCGGAGATGGGGGATGAAGGTCCAAGGACGCGTCCTTAGGCAACCT
>DATEAV010000223.1:0-4502 GCA_035288185.1 Anaerolineales bacterium
GTCTCCGAAGGCCGTCTCGCCCTGGCGCTACGGAAGCGGCTGTCAGAATCACCCCGCACTCGGAAACCTGTGGGAGATGTGTAGGGGCGCACACTTGCCCAGGGCGCAAGTGCTGGGCGGCCGTGCGCCCCTACGATGTCCCTATTTGGGGCATGGTCGCTCTTTGGATCTACCCACCGAACGCGGCGAGTGACTTCTCGCATTCGCCTCTGGTGTGTAGGGGCGGGTCTCCGATGTGCCGGGCGATCTCCCCGGCGAGACCCGCCCTTGCGATGCTTTCCAGATTCAAGCTCCTAAGCCGGCATCTTCCGCTCGTACGCCCAATCCTCCAATCTCATATACCCACGGATGGCATGGCTGGCGGCGAAGCGGAGCGGCTCCGGCGGCCAGGGGATCGTGCGCCGATTGACAAACCAGACGCGGCTAAGCTCGGTGTCTTTCCCCAGCAGAAGATCGGCAATGGTGCGGCCGTTGAGATGGGTCATCGAGACGCCGTGACCCACGCACCCCAGGGAGTAGACGGCCCGCCGGTCGCCGGCGAAGCCAATCGCCGGCGCCATGTCGATGGGGACGCTCACCGGCCCGCCCCAACGGTCGGCGATGGCGGTCCCTCGCAAGCCGGGGAAGAGGCGGGTGATGTCGCGCTCGAGGTCGGAGTAGATGCGGGCGCTGTCGTCGTGATCCATCCCCCGGCCGAACGAGATCGTCACGTCGCTGCCGCCCATCGCCAGGCGGTTGTCGGCCGTCAGGCGGAAATAGTGAACGAAGTTGCGAGCGTCTTCCAGCCCCTGGCGATGGGTCCAGCCGATCGTGGCCAGGCGCTCCGGGGAGAGCGGCTCGGTGACGACCATATGGGTAAAGGCCGGCACTTGCTTGCGCCGGAGCTCGGCGAAGAGGTGGGAGTAGGCGTTGGTGGCAAAAACGATCTGTTTGGCCAGCAGCCTTCCGCCGGGCGTGTGAAGGGTGAAGTCCTGCGCGCGTTCAACGGATTCCACCGGCGTATGCTCATAGACGATCGCTCCGGCTTCCTCGGCGACCCGTTTCAACTCTCGCGAGTGCTTCGCCGGATCGAGCAGGCCGCAGCGAGGCTCCCACCACGCGCCGAGGAAGAGCGGGGAATCCACCTCCTGGCGCAGGCGGTCGGCCTCCCACCACTCCAGGCCGGTGATCCCCATCTGGGTGAGGAGCTCCATGTCATGCTGGATGCGGCGGGCGAAACCGGGCGTGGTGGCGGCGCGCAGGAAACCAGGGTGCTCGTAGTCGGAGCGCATCTGGTAGCGCCCCACCAGATCGCGCACATAGTCGACCGCACGCTCCATGTAGCGGTGGGCCTCGACCGTTCGCGTTCGCCCGAAGAGGGCTTTGGTCACCGCCGGCTCGAGCCCAAAGAGGGTCATGTTGAACCCTCCGTTGCGGCCGCTGGCTCCGTAGCCCACGGTATGGGCCTCGAGGACCGCCACCTTCAGCGTGGGCTCGTCCAACCGGAGGTTGAGGGCGGTGGCCAGGCCTGTGTAGCCTGCGCCGATGATGGCCACATCGGCGCGGACCTCGCCCTCGAGGGCAGGGTTTGGCGTGTAGGGCCCAAATTGGCGAAGCCAGAAGGAGGCGGTGTCTTCGGAGAGGGGTGGCATGCAGACCTCCGGGGGGCGAGGGGGAACGTCGGTCGGCCGGGAAGGCGGAAGGAGTGACTCACCCGCGGGTCCATTATAGGAGCCTTCGGAGGATGCGGCCAAGCGTAGGGGGCTGGGCGCCCTGACGCAAGGAACTGAAGAGAGCGGCTAGAAGGTGGTGAGGAGGGAGATGACGAACGAGGCGATCACCAGAATCGCCAGTATGGCGAAGAGCACCTGTCGCACTTGCAGGTGGCGGTGCTCGCCTCGGGTCATCCGGATCGCTTTGCGGCGGCTCATAGCGGGCAGGAGCATACCACCACGGGGACATGGTGTCCAGCGTCTGACAAGGGCGGTCTTGAAGGAGATGGGTTATACTTCACGTCTCACCCCCGGCATTTCTGCGATCCAGGAGGAGACGCGATGACCCCCGAGTTCCCGGAAAACGTTCTGGCCATCATGGCACTCCTGGGCTACCTCATTCGCCCGCTGGGCGTGCTCGTCTTCGGCGTGGCGGTCGGCTGGCTCACGATACGCGTCCTGAAGATGGAAGGCGAGGGCTGGCAGTTGCGGCTGGCGGCGTTCCTCGGGCTCCTGGCCGCCTTCGTTCTCCTCGGTCACTGGGTCTCCGGGGGCGGCACGCTGGGGATGTTTGGGCTTGGCGCCGGCGCGGCACTGCTCTTCTGGGGTGTCCTGGCCGATCGCAGAGCGGCACGAGGAGAGGATTGAGGGCGGTCAGCGCCTCTCATTCCAGGTTCGGCGGGGGGCCGGCCGCCTTACAGCAGACGCCCGGGCTCCGGCCCGCGACCCCCGGTCGGAAGGACTAGGGGGATCCGGGCTCACGATAATCCGGACGAGCAAGCGGACCTGCCATTGGCAGGTCCGCGTCGCTCACGGCCTGTGAGCTCGCGCTCGACAGGCCCTTGTTCTGCGATCAGCGCGTCATGAATCGCCCCCACCCCCGACCCCTCCCCCGGCAGCTGCTCGAATTCGACTGCCGGTGGGGACCATGCCGGGGGAGGGGAGGTTGTTCTTAAGGAAGCAGGGGGTGGCGCAGCCGCCCCCTGCTTCCTTAGAACCTCGGCCCCCCTCTCCGCCCTCCATCAACGTGTAGCAAAGAACGTGGCACGCGGAGCCCCAAAGGGGTGCTGCGCGAAGGGGGGCTGGGGGGCCGTCCCCCGCACCCACCTGCACCGCACCTGCAGTGCGCTGCAGGTGCAGGTGTGCGGTCCGGGGCAGGTGTCGCCCCCCGTCCGGGCCGGCGCCCTGCGGGCGCCAGCCCGCGGGGCGAACGGCCGGCGGGCCGCATCGTCCCGATTTCCTTCGGGAGGGCTTCGCGGCCCGAACGGGGTGAGGCCGAAGGTTCCTGAAATCGGGGGCCGCAAGGCCCATTCGGGACGGAGAAGGCTCATTCACAGGTTCTTGGGATGATAGTCGCTGGATCGACGGGCTGTGCCAGGGGGCGGCGGCGTATGTTATCATGGGAGTTCGAGCGCGGTTTGGTGGATCCGCTCAGGAGACGGTGCCATGCGATCCTTCTGGACTGGTGCCATTTCGTTCGGCCTGATCTATATCCCCGTCAAGCTCTACAACGCCAGCGAGACCAACGAGCTGACCTTCAACCTCCTCCGCCGGCAAGACAAGAGCCGGATCAAGTATGTGCGCATCTCGGCCGATACCGGCGAAGAAGTCCCCAGCGAGGATATTGTCAAAGGCTACGAGTTCGCCAAGGGCGAATACGTCATCCTCGAGGACGAGGACTTCAAGAAGGCCAATGTCAAGAAGACTCAGACGATCGAGATCGTGACCTTCGTTGACGACTCGCAGGTGGATTACAAGCTCTATGAGAAGCCCTACTACCTGGAGCCCATCAAGGGCGCTGCCAAGGCTTACGCCCTGCTTCGCGACGCCTTGGCGCGCAGCGGCAAGGTCGGCGTCGGCCGCTTCGTCCTGCGCAACCGGGAAACGATGGGCACCCTCAAGCCCGAGGGCCCGGTGATCGTGCTCAACCAGATGCGCTATGTCAGCGAGATCCGCGATCCGAGCGAGCTCACCCTCCCCGGGGTGGGGGAGGTCTCCGAACCGGAACTGGCCCTGGCGGAGAATCTGATCGAGACGCTCACCGGAGTGTGGAAGCCGGAAGAACACACCGACACGTATGTGGAAGACCTGCAACGGACCATCCAGGCCAAGATCGAGGGCCGCGAACCCGAGGCGGAGGCCGAGGCACCCATCCCGATCGAAGTCACGGATCTCTTCGCCAAGCTCAGCCAGAGCCTGGAGAGGGCCAAGCAACAGAAGAGCGAGCAAGGATAGGGGTCGGGCTGTCAGCCGTCAGCGAGCGCTGCGCTCCGGCGTAACAGCAGCTGTCCGTGGCGGCTATCAGGCCATGTCGGCCGCGTCTCCGCGGTCAGCTGCCGCCCGACCCTGACTACCGAACTCCCGATTGCCATGTCCCTGAAGGACTACGATCGCAAGCGCGACTTCGAACAGACGCCCGAGCCGCCTCCTCCGGCGGGCTCAGCCGATCGTCCCGAGCAGAGCGGCGGCCCCGAGGCCGCCACCACGTCGAAGGACGAGGGGCGTTTCATGATCCATATGCACGATGCCTCTCGCCTGCACTGGGATCTCCGCCTGGAGCTGGAGGGAGTCTTCAAGAGTTGGGCCGTCCCCAAAGGACCGTCCCTCGACCCGGCTGAGAAGCGCCTGGCCGTCCTGGTGGAGGACCATCCCTACGAGTACGGCGAGTTTGAAGGGGTGATTCCGGAAGGCAATTACGGCGCCGGCACGACCATGATCTGGGACGAAGGCACCTACGCGGCTCCAGGCGCCGGCTCCCGGCCGGAGGCCGAGCGCGCATTCCACGCCGGACTCGAGAAAGGCACGCTCAAG
>DATEAV010000224.1:0-9449 GCA_035288185.1 Anaerolineales bacterium
TCGCCCTGGCGCTCTCCCTCGTCGCCTACCTCGGCTACGACCGGGCGGCCGCCGGCTACCAGTTTGAGCAGCAGGTCCCCTGGATCCCGGCGCTGGGGATCTCGTATCACGTCGGCGTGGATGGGATCAGCCTGCCGCTGGTTCTCCTCACCGGGATCGTGATCTTCACCGGCGTGCTGATCTCGTGGGGAATCGACGATCGCCCGCGCGAGTTCTTCGCTTTCCTTTTCATCCTGGCCACCGGCGTCTTCGGCGTTTTCATCTCACTTGATTTCTTTCAGCTGTTCTTTTTCTACGAAATCGCGGTCTTCCCGATGTACCTGCTGATCGCCATCTGGGGCTGGCAGGTCACCCGGGAGTACGCCGCCATGAAGCTTACGCTCTACCTCTTTATCGGATCAATGGTCGCGTTGGTTGGTGGTCTGGCGATGTACTTCGCCTCGGGCCTGGGCACGTTCGACCTGCTCGAGCTGGAGCGGGCGGGATTCAGCCCCGAGTTTCAGAGGTTCTGGTTCCCGTTTGTCTTCTTCGGCTTCGCCGTGCTGGGCGGCATCTTCCCGTTTCACAACTGGTCGCCCGACGGCCACGTGGCGGCGCCCACGGCGGTCTCGATGTTCCACGCCGGCGTTCTGATGAAGCTGGGCGCCTTCGCCGCGCTGCGGGTGGGCATCATGCTCCTGCCCGAGGGCGCCCGCCTCTGGTCGCCGCTGATCCTCGGGCTGGCGACGGTGAACGTGGTCTACGGGGCGTTCATCGCCATGGTGCAAACCGATTTCAAGTACGTCATCGGTTTCTCGTCGGTCTCGCATATGGGCCTGGTGATGCTCGGCTTTGCCACGCTCAACCGCGACGGGCTGACGGGGGCCGGCCTGCAGATGTTCTCGCACGGCGTGATGACGGCCCTCTTCTTCGCCGTCGTCGGGATGGTGTACGACCGCGCCCATACCCGGGAGATCCCCAAGCTGGGCGGGTTCGTGAAGGCGATGCCCCTCGTGGCCGTGGCCTTCATTATCGGCGGCCTGGTATCCATGGGGATGCCGGGCTTCTCGGGCTTCATCGCCGAGTTTCCCATCTTCCTCGGGCTCTGGCAGCGCCAGCCCGTGGTGGCGCTGATCGCCGCGCTGGGGATCGTGATCACCGCTGCCTACATCATGCGGGTCGTCGGGCGCGTCTTCTTCGGGACGATGCCGGCGGAGTTTGAGGGGCATATCGGCGCCATCCCCTGGCAGGATCGGATCGCCCTGGTGATTCTGGCCGGCATTCTCGTCCTCGTTGGGATCTATCCCTCGGTGATGGCGCCGCTCGTGGGCTCCGGGGCCGAGGCCGTGGTGAGGATCCTGGGAGGTGCCTGAGTGACCATCGCCGATTTCACCCCTTCCATGATCCTGGCCATTCTCCCGGAGATCCTCTTGCTGCTTCTGGCGGTCGTAATCCTGGCCGCCGACCTGATTCTTCCCAAGGGGCGCCGAGGGATCCTCGGCTGGCTGGGCGCCGCCGGGCTGGCAGCGATCCTGGTGGCCGCCCTGTTCTTCAGCCGGCCCGAGGCCGAGCAGGGCCTGATCTTCGGTGGGATGCTGCGCCACGATTGGCTGGCCTTCACCTTCAAGGTCGTCTTCCTCTTCTCGGGCGCGGTGGCCTGCCTCCTTTCGCTCGGCGTGAAGGAAGTCCACGACCGCGGTGAGTACTACGCCTTGCTGGTCTTCTCCACATTGGGCATGACCCTGATGGCCTCGGCCGCCGATCTGATCATGCTCTACCTCTCGATCGAATCGACCTCGATCCCGCTGTACGTCCTGGCTGGCTTCATCAAGCGAGACGAGAAGTCCACCGAATCGGGGATGAAGTACTTCCTCTTCGGCGCCCTCACCTCGACGGTGATGCTCTACGGCTTCAGTCTGCTCTACGGCTTTGCCGGCGAGACCAACCTCTACCGCCTGGCGTCCATCTATCAGACCGGCCAACTCTCGCCGGTCGTGCTGGTGGGCACGGCCTTGCTGGTTCTCGTCGGTTTCGGGTTCAAGGTGGCGGCGGTTCCGTTCCACTTCTGGACGCCCGATGTCTATGAGGGGGCTCCAACGCCGATCACGGCCTTCGTCTCCACGGCCTCGAAGGCGGCCGGCTTCGCCGTGCTGCTCCGGGTGATGCTGGCCGTCTTCCCCACGATCGCGACCGAATGGACCGGCATGCTGGCCGGCCTGGCGACGGCGACGATGACGCTCGGCAACCTCCTGGCGATCTGGCAGAAGAACATCAAGCGGCTGCTCGCCTACTCCTCGATCGCCCATGCCGGCTACGCCATCATCGGCGTTGTGGCGCTCAGCCAGTTCGGTGCAGCCAGCACCGTCTTCTACCTGGCGGCCTATGTGGTCACCAACCTGGCCGCCTTTGCCGTCGTCATTCTCTTCGCCCGCTCGGCGGGCTCGGAGGAGATCGCCGACTACGCCGGCCTCAGCCGTCGTGCGCCGGGATTGGCGCTCGTCCTTATGGTGGCGTTCCTCTCGCTGGCCGGTATGCCGCCCCTGGCCGGCTTTGTGGCGAAGTTCTACGTCTTCGCCGCCGCCGTTCGCAGCGGGTGGATCTGGCTCGCCTTCGTCGGAGTGCTCAACGCGATCGTCGGCCTCTACTACTACATGACGGTTCTCAAGGTGGTCTATCTCTACCGTTCGGACCACGAGGGCGAGAGGATCGTCGTCCCAGGGTCCTACGCGCTGGCGCTTGCCGTCTGCGTCGTGGCAATCCTGGTCATCGGCACGTTCAGCGCGCCCTGGCTGGAATGGGCGATGGCGACGGCGGGCAGCCTGTTCTAACTTTTTCCGCACGATCTTCTCATCGCCCGATCATCTCGGCGAGAAGAGGCGACCAACCGGCGCCCGAGAGGCGGCGTAGTGCGCCCCAGGTCGGCGGGGAGAACGATCCCTTTTTGGGTCTGAATTGTTTGACGGCGGTTTTCCGTTCGTGATAGAATGCGCCAACCGCATCGGAGGGATGGGATGGACCGGGCAGGCCCCCAGCAGCAGCCTCCACTTCCCGGTCCGGCGGGTGAGATGGTCCCGCCTTCGGTGGGCCGGGGGCTCAGGCTGGTTGGACGGGCAAGCGGGGTCGGACTGTCAGCCGGTTGCCTGACGGCATTCCTGACGTTGACCGCCCTTTTCGCCGGTATCGCCCTCGACCGGCTGGCGGACACCCAGCCGATGTTCACCCTGACGTTTGTGCTAGGCAGCATCCCGATCAGCCTGATCGCGATGGTCTGGTGGGTGCTGCGCCGTGCGCGGCGCATCGCCCTCGACCAGCCGGACGACGGCCGGGCAAAGGAGCACTAGCGTGCGCAGAGTACTGATCGTCGTCCTCTCCCTGGCGGCTGTCATCTTCCTTTGCGGTCCGGCGACGACCTTCCTGTTCTCCGACCTGGGCAAGTCGCCCTTTGGGGCGCTGCCGGTGGTCAGCCTGCCGGCTGAGCCGCTGCCGATCCCCTGGTTCGGCGGCGAGAGGATGACCAACACCTTCCTGACGACGCTGGTGATGGACGCGCTGGTGCTGTTGCTCGTGGCCTTTGGGCTGCGTCACGCCCGCCGCGGCCAACTGGCGCCGCCCAAGGGCTTCATCAGCAACTTCGTCGAGGCCCTCGGCGAGGTGCTGGCCACCTTCACCGAGAGCATCGCGGGTCGGCGAGCCGCCTCGATCTTCCCGTTTGTCGCCACCCTCTTCTTCCTCGTCTTCATCGGCAACTGGTTCAAGCTTCTCCCCGGGGCCGAGAGCATCGGCGTTCTGGAAACTCCCCACGGCGCCTCGGTCCCGGGATACGCGCCACGTGAGATCCGCCTGGGCCCGCTCACGTTCTACACCGTCGACGGCACCCAACCCGTGCCGCGTCAGGCGTCCGAGGGGGAGGCCCACGCCGCCGAGCCGGGAGAGCCCGGCGAGGCTGCGCTGTGCACCTCGTGCAATATCACGCCCCTGATCCGGGGGATCGCCACCGATCTCAACTTCACCCTGGCCCTGGCCCTCATCACGATGGCGGTCGTCCAGGCTTATGGCATTCGCAGTCAGGGCGGCCGCTATTTCCTGAAATTCCTCAATTTCCCTGCCCTCGCTCGCGGGCCCATCGGGATCATCGAATTCGGTGCCGGCCTGCTGGAGATTATCTCCGAGTTCAGCCGGGTGATCTCGTTTGCCTTCCGTCTCCTCGGCAATATCTTCGCCGGGACCGTGCTGATCTTCGTGATGTCCAATCTGGTCCCATTCTTCTTGCCGGCCGGATTCTACGGGTTGGAGCTCTTCGTCGGGCTGATCCAGGCCGCCGTCTTCGCCTTGCTGGCCATGATCTTCATCAACATGGCGACGGTCGGGCACGGCGATGAACCCGGGGCCCATCCGGAACCTTCGGCTGCTCACTGAGGCGGCCTGAACTCGAGCACCGCCATCATGGAGGAGGATAGATAGTATGGATCTCGAAGCCGCACGAGCGCTCGGTGCCGGGCTGGCGATCGGCCTGGGCGCCATTGGACCCGGGATCGGGATCGGTCTGCTGACGCTGGGCGCCCTCCAGGCGATGGGCCGCAACCCCGATGTCTCGGGAACCATCCTGACCAACATGATTCTGGGCGTCGCCTTCACCGAGGCCATCGCCATCTACGCCCTGGTAGTCTCGCTGATTTTGATGTTCGTCGGAATCCAGTAGGAGGCACGATTGGACGCCCTCGCCCCTCTGGGGATCAACCTGACCTTTCTCATCTCCCAGATCGTCAACTTCGTCGTCTTGCTGATCGTCCTGCGCGTCTGGGCCTGGAAGCCGATCCTGAATATGCTTGAGAAGCGGCGCGAGAAGATCACCCAAGGGCTCGAAGATGCCCGCGTGGCGGCCGAGGCGCGGGCCGGCGCCGAGAAAGACGCCCAGGCGCACATGGCCAAGACCCAGCGCGAGGCCAATGACCACCTGCGCAAAGCCGCCGAGCAGGCGGAGCAGACGGCCCGTGAGATCAAGGCCGCGGCCGAGAAGGAGGCCGCCGATATCCGCACCGCGGCGCTGGCCGAGGCCGAGCAGGCCAAGCTGCACGCGCTGGGAGAGCTGCGCGAGCAGGTGGCGGCGCTGGCCCTCGCCGCGGCGGAGAAGCTCATCCGCGGATCGCTGGACGAGAAACGACAGAGGACGCTTATCGCCGAGTTCTTCAGCGGCATCAAAGGAGGCCGGGTTCAGGTGCTGGAGCAGGGTGGCCTGGCGGGCACGAGCGCCGAGGTGACCAGCGCCCTTCCCCTCACGCCAGAGGAGCAGGAAGTGATCCGGCGCGAGATCGTCGGGAAGCTCGGCTCCGGCTCGACGATCGCCTTCCGCGTCGACCCGAGCCTCCTGGGCGGCCTGGTGGTGATCGTCGGCGACAAGGTGTTGGATGGTTCGGTGCTCGGCGGTCTCGAGGGCCTCAGGCAGTCGCTCAAGTAATCGACCGATCACCGATCACCATTCCACCGCGAGGTGATCAGTGATCAGTGATCGGTTGCTGGGTGCCCCATGCGGCTGCATCAGCTCTTGAGATCGTTGGGGGCCAGCGGAGCAGGACTCCCTGACCCGGAAATCACATCGCTGACCGACGATTCGCGCCAGGTGACCCCTGGCGCGCTTTTTGTCGCCGTCCGGGGCAGGTCGCAGGACGGGCACCTCTTCCTGGCCGAGGCTGCCCGCCGAGGGGCCGCGGCGGCCGTCGGTGAGGCGCCCGACCCCGGGCTGGGAATCCCCTACATCCCCCAGCCCGACTCGCGGCTAGCGCTCGCCCAGCTCGCGGCCGCATGGCATGGCCATCCCGCTCGCCGATTGGTGATGGTGGGAGTCACCGGCACCGACGGCAAGACGACCACCTGCTGTCTATTGCATCGGATCCTCATCACGGCGGGCCTGCCCGCCGGGATGATCACCACGGTCAACGCCGTGATCGGCGGCCGGGTTCTCGAGACCGGTTTCCACGTGACCACGCCGGAGGCGCCCGCGGTCCAGGGCTATCTGGCCGAGATGGTCCGGGCCGGGATGACGCACTGCGTCCTCGAGGTCACGTCCCACGGCCTGGCACAGCACCGCGTCGCGGCCTGCGACTTCGATGTCGCCGTCGTCACCAATGTCACCCACGAACACCTGGACTATCACGGCACCTATGCGGACTACCTGGAGGCCAAAGGCCGGCTCTTCGCCGGGCTGGGCGAGTGCCCGCCCAAGCCCGGCGCGCCTCGGCGATCGGCAATCCTCAACCTGGACGACGGCTCGTTCGACCATTTCTCGCGCGTGGCCACCGCTCCGGCGACGACATACGGTCTGAGTGAGGGGGCTCAAGTGCGCGGAGAGGGCCTGGAGGGCGGCGCCGACGGGATCCGGTTCGTAGCCAGCGGGAAGGGCTATCGAGTCCCCGTCGCTTCGCCGTTGGCGGGCCTGCATAATGTCTCGAACTGTCTGGCGGCGTTTGCGGCCGCCGTGGAGGCGCTTGGAATCTCACCGGAACTTGCGGCCCAGGGAATCCGGGAGATGCCCGGCGTGCCGGGGCGGATGGAGCGCATCGCCCTGGGCCAGCCCTTCACGGCGATCGTCGACTTCGCCCACACCCCCAACGCCCTTCGCCGCGCCCTGGAGACCGCCCGCAGCCTGACCCAGGGAAAGGTGATCACCGTTTTCGGCGCGGCCGGGTTGCGCGATCGCGCCAAGCGGGGATGGATGTCGGCGGTGGCGGCCGAATTGGCCGATAGGACCTTGCTGACGGCGGAAGACCCCAGGACCGAATCGCTCGAGGAGATCCTGGCGGAGATGGCGGCCGGTGCGGAAGAACGGGGCGGGGTGGAAGGGGAATCGTTCTGGCGCGAGCCCGATCGCGCGGAGGCGATCCGGCGCGCGGTCCGCATGGCGGCGCCCGGCGACCTGGTGATCGTGTGCGGAAAGGGCCATGAGCAGTCGATGTGCTTCGGCGAGGTTGAGGTTCCCTGGGATGATCGGGTGGCGCTGCGTGCCGCTTTGGCGGAGCTCCTGGCTGTGCCGGGGCCGGAGATGCCCCGCCTGCCGACGAGCCGCTGATTCGGAGGACTCCGGAGAGGCTTGCAGTTGCCCACCGTTTTGAATAGAGTTATGGGACAGCACCCCGGCGCCGTCCCTGGGCGTCGTCACTCACCGAAGAAGGGAAGCCAATGACCGAGACAGCGGCCACGGACGGAGAGCGATTCCTCGCCTTCTTGGATCTCGCCGCCTTCGACGAAGGGAGCTCGATACGCGGGGGTTGCCTGGTCACCGACGGGCTGACGCGCCCGCTCGAGTTCCGCGTGAGCGGCCCCATCCGGCCCACGAGCCTGCAGCGGGTGTTGTATGGTGAGCTCCTCATGGAGTACATCTGCACCGATCTGATCGGCCTGCCGATGCTCCAGACGCTCGAGCTGCATCCCGAGCTGGTGCTCGTGCGCGAGGCTGAGTTTCTCAAGCTCCGGCCGCGCATCGAGGTTCCGGTGCTCTGGGCGCGAGCCACGCCCGAAGGCCAGTTTGCTCTGCAGGCCTTCCCAGGATATGAGCAGGAGGCCGAGGCGGGCCGAGAAGCGCTGCCCAAGCGGCTCCGCGGGAAGGGGATCTTGGAGCCCTTCCAGCGCGTGCGCAGCGCCCTCGAAGAGGCCCACGGCCAGAAGGTCGGCGAGGCGCGCGGCTCCTGAGATGGCGCGCTTTCGGTTGGTCGCCGGCCGGGCCACCGCTCCTCTTGGGCGGCCGCAAGTTGCCACCGCTCGCGATATCCAGATTTCCAGGCCTCTCTACCTTCCCTATCCGACGCTCATCCACATCCCCATTCAGCTCGAGGAGCCCGGCGGCTTTGCCCGGCCGCGGATCTTCCCACCGCCGATCCCATTTCTCGGGTTCGTGCCGCTTGCCGCTCCGCAGCTCTTACGCACCCGGCCGATGCTCGCGGCTCCTGCCCGCCCCGGCCCCGTCGCCCTGGGCCTCGGCGGCGAGCAACCTTGGGGCGGCCGGCTGGGGCCGCTCCCCACCTGGCCGCGGAGCGGGCCTCCACCCGCTCTCAGTAAGATTACCGGCGGCGGAGAGGGGTCCTTGCCCTCGGTCGACATCCTGGCCCTCTTGCGCCCCAGGTTGGAGGCGCCCAGAACGCTTGAGGCGGATGCAGGAGAAGAGGGAGGCCTCCTCCTTCGAGCGTATCAGGAAGAAGCCGTGCGGCTTCTCATGGCGAACGAGGGCTTCCTTCTCGCCGATGACCTGGGGACCGGCAAGACGGTCGGCGCCTGCTCCGCCCTGCACCGCCTGGTGACCCTGGGCCAGGTGAGGCGGGCCCTCATCGTGTGCCTCGAGGCCGCCAAAGGGCACTGGGCCCGATGTCTCACCGATTGGGCGCCGGGACTTGTCGCCGTTCAGGTCGATGGTGACGCCTCCCGCCGCAGCCATGCCTGGAACGCTACAGCCCATGTTACGCTTGTGGACTACGCGACGCTCTCCGATGATATTCGCACGCGGCGTCTCGCCGGCCCGGGCCTCGATTGGGATCTGGTGGTCCTGGACGACGCGTTGGCTTATCGCCGGCGCGCCCTTCAGCCCATCCCGGAATACGAGCGCCTGCGAGCCCCCCGGCGGTGGGCGCTCTCGAGCGTGATGCCGCAGCGCGCCGAGGAATGGCTTTCCATCTTTCTCTTCATCACACCGGGCAGTGCCCGCGGCGGCGCCGCCACCTTGCCAGACCTGGAGCGGCGCTTCCGCCCCTACACCCTGCACCGCTCCAAGGCCAACCTGGCGCGTGAGCTTCCTCCGCTGACCAGAGATCGCATCTGGGTCACCCTCGATCGCCGGCAGCGAGTGCCCTATTGGGAGATCCTGGAGGAGGAGCGCCGTAGACTGGGCGAACTGGGCCAGGCGGTCACCCGGGCGCATATCGAGAAGGCGGTGGCGCGCCTCAAGCAGGCCTGCAACTTTGCGCCAGCCAGCCTCGACGGCACGAAGGTGGGGCCGTTGGTAGACCTGGCCGAAGATGTGGCCGCAGCGGGCTCGAAAATGGTCGTATTCACTCAGTTTCGCCAGGACAGCCTCGACCGGCTCCACCGGGTGCTGGAGGCCTTCGGGGCGTTGCGGCTGGATTCGGTTTCATCGCCGGCAGAGCAGAGCCAGACGGTGCGAAGATTCCAGGACGACGGCCGCTGGCACATCCTTCTGGCCGACTACGATCTGAGGCCGGAGGGCGGCAGCCTGCCCGGTGTCGGCACCATCCTCCACTACGATCACCGCTGGAACCCGGCGGAACGCCGGCGCGCCGAGCAGCGGCTCCACCCGGAAGGCGCCGCAAGCCTCCCCCTGAACGTCTACGAATTCTGGGTGGCCGGGACCATCGACGAACGGATCGACGCCGTTCTGGCCGCGCAAGGCCTCTCCCCCGAAGATCTTCCCCCGCAGGTCCGTCCCGCCGAGATCGAAGACCGGATGACCATCGCCGACTGGCTCGGGC
>DATEAV010000225.1:0-24891 GCA_035288185.1 Anaerolineales bacterium
TTGCGCGGCGAGGCCGGGGCGCGCCAGGTGCCCGGCCAGCCCAAGCGCGGCCTGGCTCAGGCCTGGGGGGACCTGATGCAGGTGGGCACCGTCGTCATCGTGGGCACCAACCCATAGAGGAGCGGCGAGAGATGACAGCCAAGATCAAGGAGTTTCCTGGAACGGCCTTGAGCGAGAAAGATTTTGAGACCGGCAAGATCCTCTTTGTGAACGATCAAATGAAGGCGGAATACGCTTGGGATACGGGCACCGCCATCGGCGAATACCTGGCAGGCCTCAAGAGAGGGGTGATCCTGGGGGCGCGCTGCCTTCACTGCCGCAAGACGGTCGTCCCTCCGCGGCTGGTCTGCGAGTGGTGCTTTCGCCCGATGCAGGAGTTTGTCCCTCTGCAAGACACAGGCCGGGTGAACACCTTCTCGCTGTGTTACGTCACCTGGGACGTTCGTCGGATCCAGGAGCCGGAGATTCCCGCCGTGATCGAGATCGACGGTGCCTCCCCCTTGCACGGAATCATGCACAAGCTGGGAGAAGTGGACCCCAAGAAGGTGAGCATCGGGATGACCGTGAAGGCCGTTTGGAAGCCGGCGGAGGATCGCCAGGGCGCGATCACCGACATCCTCCATTTCAAGCCCTGGAAGGAGGCAAAGCAATGACCTGGCTGGAACGTGAGCGCAATGCGCCTGCGGCGTGGCCGGGCGTGCTGCCGGTCCGCAATCGATACACGTTCGGCATCGCCGGCGAGCGATTCTTCCGGGCTCTCAAGGACAAAGGCCAGATCCTGGGCTCGCGCTGCCCGCGCTGTGAAGTCCTCTACGTCCCCGCCCGGGCATTCTGCGAGCGCTGCCTTCGCGGGCTCGAGGACTGGGTCGACGTGGGGACGCGCGGAGAGGTGCACACCTTTACTGTTCTGCACGCCAACCCCGACGGGACCTTTCGGGAGACTCCGGAGGTGATCGCACTGGTCCGGCTCGGGGACGGCGGCCTGGTTCACCGCCTGGGGGACGTCGCACCAGAAGACGTGACCATTGGGATGACGGTTGAGGCCGTGCTCAGGCCTCCCACAGAGCGGCAGGGCTCGATCCAAGACATCGTTCACTTCAGGCCGGTGAAAGCGTAGGGGCCAAAGCTACCAGACCTGACAGGTGCGGAGGAACCGTACCTGTTAGGTTTTCTGGCCCATCGTTGGAAGCCCTACCCCGCAGCTCCAATCCCCGCAAATCGGCGTAGAAGCTCCTCCGCGGAATCCCTCTGCCCAGACCGGCCCCGCAAGGGTAAAATTCGGAGAAAGAGGGGCCGAGATGCAGAGCGGAGCGGAAGGTGCGGTACGCGTGGGACGAACGGTCTCGACTACGGGAGCCCTCGTGGAGCGGCTCTCGCGTTCGTGGTTTGTCATTGTCATCGTGATCTCCGGCCTCCTGGTGGGGCTCCCCTGGCTCGCCCCGGTGTTCATGCGGCTGGGATGGACGGAGGCGGGCCGGGCGATCTACTTCGCCTACTCGTTCCTTTGCCACCAACTTCCCCAGCGATCCTTCTTCCTTTTCGGCGAGCGGTTCAACTATTCCCTGGCCGAGATCCAGGCCGCCTGGCAGGCCACCAACGATCCCTGGCTTCTGCGCCAGTTCATCGGCACGCCGGACATGGGATACAAAGTGGCATGGTCCGACCGCATGGTCGCCCTCTACACCAGCATCCCGCTGGCGGCGTTGATCTGGTGGCCGCTGCGGAGAAGGCTGCGGGCCCTCCCACTGTGGGGGCTTGCCCTCCTGGCCCTACCCATTCTGGCCGATGGAGCGAGCCACATGGTGAGCGATCTGGCCGGGATGGGGGCTGGGTTCCGTGATGGCAACCAGTGGCTTGCCACGCTCACAGGAAATCGATTCCCCGCCGCCTTGTATGCCGGGGACGCCTGGGGCTCGTTCAATTCCCTGATGCGTCTAGTCACCGGCGTGCTGTTCGGGGCAGGGGTGGTCTGGGCGGCGTTTCCGAGGTTCTATGCCGATCTGGGCGGCGCGCCGCGCCAGGCCTAAATCGTCAAACTTGATTCGCGGGCTTGTGAGGACACATCCGCTTGAGACCCCGCGTTCTTTGCGGGGCAAGGTCCCGCGCGCACTTTGCGGGGCAAGGTCCCGCGCGCACTTTGCGGGGCGTTCTCTGCCAGGCGCCGGGGAGGCGCCCGTGGGCATCGCCAAGGAGGAAGCATGGCTCGATCCAGACGTGAGCTTCGTCGGGATAGGGCACGTCGGAGCCGAACCCGCTCGACACTTGTATGGGGCGGCCTTGGCGCCGCCGCCCTCGTCATCGTGGGGGTTCTGCTGTGGAACGCGGCCCGGCCCCTGGCCGGCGTCGCGGTGCCGGTGGAGGGGGCCGATCATGTCGAGGAAGGCACCGACCCCAGCCCCTACAACTCAGATCCACCCACATCCGGGAGGCACTACGCTAGCGAGCTCGATGCCGGGTTCTTCGACGAAGACGGAGTAGCCAGCCTGCCTCCCCACCCCGAAGGATATCTCGTCCACAACCTCGAGCACGGCTATGTCATCTTCTGGTACAACTGCGCCCTTCTCGATCAGGCGGCCTGCGACGAGATGAAAGCCGAGATCCAATCCGTGATGGACGAATTCGACGGTTTCAAGTTGATCGCCTTCCCGTGGCACTCAATCGACGTCCCCGTCGTGCTCACCTCCTGGGGGCAGACGCAGCCCATGGAGCAGTTCGACGCCCGTCTTGCGCGTTCGTTCATCCGACGCAACCGCAATCAGGCTCCTGAGCCGAACGCGCCATAGTCGCGAGGCGGGGCCCTTCGGGAGTGAAGAGGCCTCCCACTTCGTCAAATCCCCTTCGATCATGCCGGCCGCGCACAGCGCCTGGGCGGCATGATCGAAGGCGAGCCGGCCCAGTCTCGGACTGGCTTCCCTGAAAGTTCTCCTAGGCTCGCAGCGCTCGAAGCGGCCCGCTCAGGAGCCACCGTAACTCCGGCTGGATCGGAGCACGAGCGCCTCCGCCGACGCGTCTCTCTGCGGAGGCAGGTCAAGCCAGCGAGAAGGCAAACGTAGCGGCGCGGCGGCGAGGCGCTAGCCCGCCAAGGCTCCTTGTGAATAAACGCGCAATTCGGCGCGGCCTGGCTCGGGCCATTGCCCCCCTCCCTGCACGCACCGAACTGCATACCCTTGGGCTTGGTAGTCAAGCCATTCACGAGGAGCGAAAGCGATGGAAAGGTTGATGACACGCAAGGGACAAGTAATCCAGGACCCGCCGTTCGTCCAGAGGCTTCTCAACACCCCCTGGGCAGGCTGGATCTGGCTGCCGTTCCGGATCTGGCTGGGCCTGAAGTGGCTCACGTCAGGGCTGGGGAAGGTTAGCAACCCCGATTGGTTTCAGAGCGGTGAGGCGCTCCGTGGGTTCTGGAGCTTCGCCGTGAGCGTCCCCGAGAGCGGCCGTCCGCCGATCGCCTTCGATTGGTACCGGGCCTTCATTCAATCCCTCCTCGATGCCCAGGCCTGGACGTGGTTCGCCAAGCTGGTTGTGATCGGGGAGATCGTCATCGGCGCGGCGCTGATCCTGGGCGCGTTCACCGGGATCGCCGCGTTCGCCGGAGGCCTGATGAACTGGAACTTCATGATGGCCGGGTCGGCTAGCGTGAACCCGGTGTTCTTCGTGATCTCCGTAGGCCTGATCCTGGCCTGGAAGGTATCGGGGCGCGTCGGGGCCGATTTCTTCCTGCTCCCATGGATTGGCACGCCCTGGAGGCGCCCTACAGCAGAGACCGCCTCCGCCCCTCGCCCCGCTCCAGCGGAACCCACTCCAGCTTGAGTGCGTGTGGAAGATACGCCGGCGCCGGCTGAAGCCTCGACTCCACTTGCGGGTCTACCGGAGTCGAGGCTTTAGCCGGTCGGGGCCCGGAGGCCTCGCGCGCCGCCGCGTGCGCCCCCACCGCATCCAGCGCAAAGGTTCCTTGGCCGGTTCACATGCTCTATGCGCGGTGGGAATACTCAGCGAACGGGAGGGCCTAGGCTGATCGCCGAGGCCCCTCGTTTCCGGGGCCGCGGAGAGTGCGTCCAAGCCAGCCCTACTCTGCCAGAAGCGCCTCGATCCGCTCCTCCAGCTCCGGCGGGCGCAGGGGGCCGATCTTCACGCCTCGGAGCTGGCCATCCCGATCGACGAAGAAGGTCTCGGGAACGCCCTGGATGCGATAAGCCTGGGAGATGCGCGTCCCGATGTCGGGGCCGTTGAGGTAGGTGATGTCGAACTCGTCGATATACGCCAGGGCTTCCGGCTCGGTGTCGACGTAGTCGACCCCGACAAAGACGACGCCGCGCTCGCGGAATTCGCGCCAGGTGGCCTCCAAGTAGGCGGCCTCCTCCCGGCAGGGTGGGCACCACGAGGCCCAGAAGTTGATCACCACGACCTGGCCGCGCAGATCGCTCAGCGTCAGCTGCTCGCCGTTGAACCCAGTGAGGGTGAAGTCGGGCGCATCGCCGGAAGACCTCGGCCCGCCGCTCGTCTTCACCAAACCCCAGCCGAGCAATCCCAGGAGGGAGAAGACGACGAGCCAGCTCGCCAAGCCGCCAATCCTCATCCCTCTGTGCGCCCCGGGCTCCTCGGCCACGGGCGGCGCGATTTCCGAGGGGCCTTCTTCGCTCATTCGCCGCCGGCCTCCGTCCGCGCCCCGGCGCGGGGGCGCGGCGCGGACGCGTGATCGTGCGCGGCGTGATCCCGGCCCATTAGAGCCATCATCACCACATGCGAGACGGGGCAGAGGATCACCAGCCCGTAGATCAGGACGCTCGTGGCCGGGATCTTGAAGACGAAGATTGCCGCCAAGGCCGCGACCGGAATCAGGCAGCAAAGAATCATGAGGAGCACATGTTTCCTGGTCATCGATTCAACATCCTCCCCGCTCGCCCAGCGCCTCGATCGCCTCGACATACGCCGGATCTTCTAGCGACCGGGCCTCGAGCTCGGCGAGCAGCGTCTCTCGCGGAAAGAAGAAGGCCTTCCAGCGGTCGAGCTCCGTCTGCGTTTCACTCCGGGAATACCCTGCCTCGAGCAGATGCTTGGCGGCTCCATACAATGCCCGATGGTGGCCGCAGCCGCAGTTTCTCTCCTCGTCGGCGAACGGCCGCTCGGCACCGCAGCAGGGAAGGCGGATATCCAGCCCCTCGTAGTCATCCGCCCAACGCGCCGCCGGCCGCAGGTGATTGTTCCACTCGATCAGCGTCGAGTACCCAACCTCATCGAAGGCGAGCCCGTAGCCGGTCTCGGACCCCTCGCCGGGGATCAGCTCCGCCTCCACCCTTTCCAGCATCTCCATTGGCGTCAGCGACGGCTCAGGATGCACCCACGCGCCGCATGACGATACCGCCGCTGCAGAGGCAAGAAGCAGAACGGACCTGCGCAAAGACCGCTTCATCGTTCTCCAGGCACCGCCGCTGCCGGCGGGTCCTCGACGCAAGCCGCCCACCCCGCCACTCGCGTCCCAACCGTCCACTTCGACTCTACCCGGACCTACGATCTCCGCAGCGCGCCGAATGGCCCGCCGAGGTGGACCCTCACCCGCGGCTAATCTTCGTGCCGCGGCGCCGGACGTCACATCGGCGCCGTGACAATCCTTACTATTCCTATGCCGGAAGTCGGGAATACACTCGCGGGGGAAGCCAACAGGCACTTGTTCTTCTTCCAGCAGGGAGGGGATCCGCGTGGTACGCCAACTGAAGCAGCGCCGGCTCCCGGCTCAACTGACAGCGCGCCTGCGTCTCGTCCAGTGGGCGCTCCCCTCCACCATCGGCCTTGTGGCCGTGATCTATCAGCTGGGGCCCGCCCGCTGGGTTCAGGAGCTCTCCGGCCACGCCGCCCACTACACGATTGAGATCCTGTTCTACGGCTCCATCGGCCCCCTGGCGACCTGGCTCACGCTTCGCTGGGTTCGGCGACAGCTGGAGGAGAAAGAGGCGGCAGAGAGGAGCGCCGCCGAAACCCAAGTCTACCTCGCCGCGATCACGACGGACTCGGCGGATGCCATCCTCAGCCTCGATCTGGGACAGACCATTCGCACCTGGAACCGCGGGGCGGAGCTCATGTTCGGCCACACGGCTGAGGAGGCCGTCGGCAGGTCACTGGATCTCATTGTGCCGCCGGAACTCTCGGCGCAGCGAGAGCCCGAAGAGATCCTCGCCCGGGTTCAAGAGCAAGGTTTTGTCCGCGGCCTGCAGACGGAGCGCCTCGCCAAAGGCGGTCGCCGGCTGACCGTCGAACTGACCTCGACCCTTCTACGCGACAAAGAGGGGCAGCCGACACGTTTCTCCCTCGTCCTGCGGGACGTCACCGATCGCCACCAACATGAGCTTGCACTACGGCACCTCAGCCAGGATCTGGCCGAGCGCGTGGAGGCTCGCACCCGCGAACTGGCGTCAAGCAATCGTGAGCTTCAGCGCGCCAATGCGGAGCTCCAGGAGCTAGACCAGCTCAAATCGGAGGTCGTTTCTCTGGTCACGCATCAGCTGAGCGCCCCTCTCACCAACATGCGGGGGGCGATCGAGCTCGTCCGGAATCGTTGTGCCACGCCCAACACAACCTGCGTCCGAATGTTTGGCCTGCTGGAAACCCAGTCGGCCCGGCTCAACCGGCTGGTCACGGACATTCTCAACGTCTCACGGCTGGAAGCGGGACAACTCGCTCTTCAGCTCTCCGCCGTGGACCTGCCGCAACTGGCCGACCGCGTCGTCGACGAGATCGCTCCCCACCATCCCGACCGCAGGATTCACCGGCCGGGCGATGGCCGAGAGGCCATCTCCCCTGCGCTGGCAGACCCCGACCGCGCCCAGGAGATCATCGCCAACCTCCTGGACAATGCTTTGAAGTATTCTCCCCCGGGGAGCCCCATCGAGGTGCGGGTTCGGAGCACCCCGGAGGGGATCAACCTCTCCGTCACCGACTATGGCCCCGGCATCCCTCCGGGCGAACAGGAACGGATCTTCGAGAAATTCCATCGCCTCGAACGGGGAGACGCCCAGGAGACCTACGGTCATGGGCTTGGGCTGTACTTCTGCCGGAAGCTGGTGGAGGCCCAGGGCGGCCGGATCTGGGTGGAATGCGCCCCGGGCCGCCGGACGACTTTCGCCTTCACCCTTCCCGCCGCGCCTCAAGGGGGCCACGAAGCCGGATGACGCACACCGACACACCCAAGCGCGTGCTTGTGATCGATGACGATCCAGCGTTGCTTGAGGTGCTGAGTGAGCACCTCAAGGACGCGGGCTACCTTGTCTACCTTGCCGAAAGCGCCGCGATCGGCATCCGGCGCTTGTTCGAGTCACATCCCGACCTGGTAGTTCTGGACGTCATGATGCCGCGAATGGACGGGTGGGAAGCATGTGCCCGGATTCGCGAAGCCACAGACGCCCCGATCGTCATGCTCACGGCCAAAGGGGCGCCCATCGACAAGCTCCGCGGGTTTCGCCTTGGGGTGGACGACTATGTGACGAAGCCTTGCGATTTCGCCGAGCTCCTCGCCCGCATCGCCGCGATCCTGCGCCGCATCCCTCGCCCACCCTCTGTGCCGGAGGTCTATACCAGCGGCGACCTGACGGTCGATCTGACCGAGCGACGCGTCTTGCGCGCCTCCCGGGCCATCGAACTCACCCCCACAGAGTTTCGCCTGCTGGCCGTCCTGGCCCAGAACCAAGGGCGGTCGCTCTCACATGAGCAGCTGCTGGAGGCCGTCTGGAACCCAGCCTTGCGGGACGACCCGCACGGCATCAAGCGCTACATCTGGTATCTGCGGCAGAAAATCGAGCCCGATCCGTCCAACCCTCAATTCATCCTGACCGATCGCGGCTTCGGCTACCGTCTCTCCCGAGACTGAGGCGCCAGGAAACCGGAAGGGCCCGAACGCCCCGGGGCCCACTCGGCCTTCCCCTCGCACCAGTCCCCGACCCCCTCCGGACCAAAAGCGGACTTGCGCGTGCTATGTTCCTGAATGACGCCTTGCGCGCAGCGCTTGAGGCGCGCCAGGAGCGGAGCAAAGGAGAATGCCTATGAACAGGAGGCAAGTCGCCGCACTCGGGCTGGGGCTGGGCCTACTCGCGACCAGTGGGGGTGCCATGGCCATGGCTCAGGCCACCGAAGACGCCCCGGCCGGAGCAGTCAGAGCAGTCGATCTGGTTGGCGCTTGGGTGGATGCGGGTGCTCCCGAGACGGAGCTGTTTGCCTATGTCGGGGATGACGGCGGGGAGTACGAGGCCACTTTCTCCGTCGACGTCCTTCCCCTCTTCACCCAGGCCAACATCTGGTTCACGGGCGCGCAGGCCTGCTCCACCTGCCACACGTCGGACCTCGAATCCTCGGCGCACGAGCTGGACCTCTCCTCCTACGAGGGCATCCTGGCCGGCGCCGACCGCCTGGAGGCCCCTCCAGGCGAGCCGATCGTCATCCCGGGCGACTGGGATGGATCCTCCCTGCGCGGCCGCCTGCGCAACAATCGCATGCCCACCGGCGTTGATCCGACCGTCGCCCGCAACGGGCCTGAGCTCACGGTCAATGGCGGTCCGGTCACAGTCGTAGACTTGATCGGAGCCTGGGTGGAGGCTGGCGCCCCGGAAGTCGAAGGCTTCACCTTCCAGGGCACGGATGGCAGTCCATACGAGGCCTCCTTCTCGGGCGACATCTTGCCCCTCTTCACCCAGCCGGACGTTTTCACTCCGGGCTCCCTCGCCTGCGCTTCCTGCCACACCGCCGATCTCGAGACGTCCGCCCACGAGCTCGACCTCACCTCGTATGAGGGCCTCCTCGCGGGAGCCGACCGCCTCGAAGAACCGCCGGGCGAGCCGATCATCGTCCTCGGCGATTGGGAGGGCTCAGCCCTCCGTCGTCGCCTGCGCAACAACCGCATGCCCTCCGGGATTCCTGCGACCGTCGACCGCGATGGCCCTCTGGTGCTCCACGGGGAGGCAGTGAGCGTTGCGGAAGGCGAGGCGACGCTTCTTGTCACCGGTGAGGGAGAAACTCACGCCGTCGAGCTCATCGGCGCGTGGGCGAGCGCCGGAGCTCCGGAGAGCGATCCGTTTACCTTCGTCGGTCTCGATGACCAGACGTACCGGGCGACCTTTGAAACCGACGTCCTTCCGCTGTTCACCACTCCGAACGTCTGGTTCGCGGGCGCCCAGGCATGCTCGCTCTGCCATACCGCAGACCTTGAGTCTTCCGCTCACGAGCTCGACCTGACCTCCTATGAGGGGATTCTGGCCGGGGCCGACCGGCTGGAAGCGCCGCCCGGCGAACCCATCCTCATCCCGGGAGACTGGCAAGCTAGCTCCCTGCGCAGCCGCTTGCGCAACAACCGGATGCCAACCGGGGTGACCCCTAACGTGCCCCGAAATGGCCCGGAGATCACGATCAATGGCGGCACCGTGCTTGTGGTGGACCTCATCGGCGCCTGGGTGGACGCCGGCGCTTCTGAAGATCAGCCCTTCAGCTTCACGGGCTCGGACAGCGCCTCTTATGAGGCGACGTCTGCCGATATCCTGCCGCTGTTCACCGCGAACGATGTGTTCTTCGAGGGGGGCGTCGCCTGCTCAGCCTGCCATACCGCCACTCTCGAGACGAGCGCCCATGAGCTCGACCTGACCTCCTACGAAGGGATCCTGGCCGGGGCCGATCGACTGGAGGACCCCCCCGGCGAGCCGATCCTCGCCCCGGGTGACTGGGACGGATCGTCGCTGCGCGGCCGCCTGCGCAACAATCGCATGCCCAGCGGGATCACCAGTGCGATCGAGCGGGACGGGCCCGTGGTGATGGCCGGGACGCTCGTTCAGGCCCCCGGCGAAACGGAAGCACTTCCCACGGATACCGCCTCAGCTCCCGCCGCCACGGCGGAGCCGGAAATGGGTGGCGGGCTCTCCGGTGGCACAATCGCGCTGATCGTCATTGGGGTGCTGGTCCTTGGCGGAGGAGCCTACTTCTTGTTCGCCCGACCGAAGCCGCAGAGCTGAGACTCCAGGGATCTTCGTTCCTGGGTTGCAAGGAGAAGCCCCCACGAGTGTGGGGGCTTCTCCTTTCTCTCGCGCCAATCGGTCCCAGGAGAGGGCGCATGTGGCACCGCTTCGCAAGGCCCCTTCAGGGGTCACGGAACAGCATAGGCATACACCCGGCCGTCCGCCGCGGCCACAAAGAGCCGCCCCTCATCCACGACCAGCGGCGCTCGGGCCAGGATCTCTGTCTCCATCGACCAGATTTCCTGGCCCGTCGCGGCGTCGAGGGCCACGATCTGCGAGTGAGTGGTGATGAAGTACAGCCGCCCACCTTCGAGATCCGGCCCGCCGATGATGTAGTTGAACATCCCCTCCAGCTGGTGCCGCCACACCTCGCGCCCGGTCTCCACCGCTACGGCAAAGACGGTTGAAGTGGCCGAGCCGAAAAAGGTCAGGCCATTGGCCGTGGAAAAAGACTCCACCCAGTTACCCGTATCGAACTCCCAGAGGAGGCGCCCATCTCGTGCGTCCACCGCGATGAGCGCATCCCGGTAGCCCATCAGGCCCAGAACCCCCGAATCCAGGGTGAGATTCTTCGGCAGTCCTGCCGCAACCTCGGCCTCCCACACCAGGCCTCCATCGTCCAGCCGAAGGGCATACAGCCTCGTGTGGCCGCCTTCCTCATCATCCTCCGTATCGGGGAGATAGGGCCCGGCGGCGTAGACCACACCCTCGCCGGGGTCAGGCACGGGGCTGCTCAGTAGGTAGCTGCCGCTCGTGAACTGCCACAGCGTCTCCCCCGAGTCGGCGTCCAGAGCGAATAGCACCGCCCGCCCTTGAAAGTCCGCCTCGATGTCGGTGCCGACGAAGGCTGTGGGAACAAGAACGACGGACCCTGAGGCGACCGGTGGAAAGGTGACCTCAATTCCCAGGGTTCGTTCCCAGCGCGGCGAACCGTCCGATGGGTCCAGCGACAGGAGCCTGCCACCTTGCGCTCCCAAATAGATCGCGGCCTCGGTTGCTACGAAGGATAGGTCCCACAGCCGACCTTCGAACTGGGCCTCCCAGATCAGGCCTCCATTCTCGGCTGAGAGGGCGATCACGCGGCCATCCTTCGCGGCCAGGTAGACTGTCTCACCGACGCCCTGAGGAGCGCGCGCGAAGGAAGTCTCCAGGGCCCGGCTCCAGAGAAGCCTCGGCATTCCAGTTTCCGCGAAAGGGCCCGTCTCCGCAGCTGGAAGAGGATCCAGAGGCGAGCACGCCGCCAGCCACACCAGAGCCCCGAGGACCAACCGTCGCAACATGACAAGACCTCCGCTCCACGTCACTCTAGCACAGGAATGGGCTCCTCCGATCTCCGGTGCCTCTCCGGGACCGTCGCCCGACTTTCCTCGGACCGAAACCGGACCTGGAAGTGCTATCGTGATTCGTGTGACCTATCGTGTGGAAGCTCCGGGCCTCGAGTACTACCAAAGAAGCATCAAGTGCCAGGCAGCCTGTCCCGCTCGCACGGATGCACGCGGTTACGTCACCGCCATCGCCGCGGGCCAATTTGAGCGTGCCTACCGCATCGCGAGAGAATCCAACCCCCTAGCCTCCATTTGCGGCAGGATCTGCAACGCGCCCTGTGAGGCTGCCTGCCGGCGAGGCAGCCTCGATGAGCCGATCGCCATCCGGGCGCTCAAGCGATTCGTCACAGAGCGATTTGGCGTCGAAGCCCGCCGATTGCTGCCGGTTGCGCGAGAGACGCCTGGCCGGGGGCAGCTTGTGGGCCCCGGCGACTCCACGACGACTCGCGACCGCATCGCCCTCCTTCGCCTGGCCGCTTCCCGCGCTCGTCTGCGGGGCCGAATTGCGATCGTCGGTTCGGGGCCCGCGGGCCTGGCCTGCGCCCACGACCTGGCCCTTCTCGGGCATCAGGTGGTCATCTACGAGTCCGGCCCGCAACCAGGCGGGATGCTCCGTCTCGGCGTCCCACCCTACCGCCTGGATCGTGACGTGCTCGACCTGGAGATCCAGGATCTGCTCAGCCTGGGCATCGAGCTTCGACTCGAGACCAGTGTGGGACAGGATGTGAGCCTCACCGGGCTGCGAGCGGAACACGACGCCGTTTTCCTAGCCACCGGGCTCAACAAGGGCCGCGACCTCCGCATCGAAGGCGCCGAGCTGGATGGAGTGCTCAAGGCCATCGATTTCCTGCTGAACGTCAACCTGGGCTACCGCGTTGACCTTGGCCGCAAGGTCCTGGTGATCGGCGGCGGCAACGTCGCCGTCGACGCAGCCCGTATGGCTGTTCGCCACGGAATCGCCCAGGCGGATCTTGGGGAGAAGGCGGGGCTGACCGCTTTGCCTCTCGAGGATGAACACGCCTTGCACTCCGCCTTCGACGTAGCCCGCACCGCACTGCGCACAGGGGCAGCGGAAGTCCACATGATCGCCCTCGAGGACTGGCAAGAGCTGCCCGCCTCGCCTCTGGAAATCGAAGAGGCGCGTGAGGAGGGGATCCAGATCCACACGCGGCTCGGGCCGAGCCGGATCCTTGGAAAATCTGGAAGCGTGGTGGGCCTGGAGACCGTCGGGGTCGCCTCGGTCTTCGATGAGAACGGTCGTTTCAACCCGAGCTTCATTCCGGGCAGCGAGGCCGTGATCGACGGCGACACGGTGATCCTCGCCATTGGCCAGTCCGCCGACCTGGCCACTCTGGAGGGCGCCGCCGACGTCCAGGTGAGCCCTCGCGGGTTGGTGGTTGCCGATCCCGAGACCATGGCTACGACAGCCCCAGGGGTCTTCGCCGGCGGAGATCTGGTCTATGGGCCCCGCATTCTCATCGAAGCGGTCCGCGATGGTCAGCTGGCTGCGCGCGCCATCGACATCCACGTCCAGGGTCGGCCCCACTCCATCGCCCGACAGGGCCGAATGGTGCCGGTCGGCGTCCACCAACCAACGCGGGGCTACACCACTCGGCCCCGGGCGCCGATCCCGAGGATCCCGCTCGACAGGCGGATCGGAATCGCCGAGGTGGAGGTCGGATACGACGAGGCCACGGCCCGATCGCAGGCGGAGCGGTGCCTGCAGTGCGGCCTGAACACCGTCTTCGATTCAGAGAAGTGCATCCTGTGCGGCGGCTGCGTCGACATCTGCCCGTGGAACTGCCTGCGGATCGTCCGACTGGGCGAAGTGCGCGGAGAGGGAGAGCTGATGGCCATGGTTCGGTCACGGGCAGGATCCGGGCCCAGCGCTGCGATTCTCAAGGATGAGACGGTCTGCACTCGCTGTGCGTTGTGCGCCGAGCATTGCCCAACGGGGGCGATCACGATGGACCTCCTGCAGTTCGATGAGGAGCTGCTGCAGCCATGAAACGATTCCTGGCTTCGATCGCCTCCTCCCGGCCGTGGAGGTCGTTTGTGCGCCATGGCTGGCCCGACAATCCCCTCGACCGATCCTTGATCATGACGAGCAACCTCTTCTTCCACTTGCACCCGGTCAAGATCAGCCGAGCCAGCCTTCGCCCGAGCTACTCCTTCGGGCTGGGCGTGATCTCGATCATCCTGTTCGGATTCCTCGCCGTCAGCGGAACGCTGCTCATGTTCTACTATGTGCCTTCGGTCGAAAGGGCGTATACCAACATCGTTGAGCTCCAGACGGAGATCGGCTTCGGCCAGCTGATGCGCAATGCCCACCGCTGGGCCGCGCATCTGATGGTCGTGGCCGTCGTCTTGCACATGCTGCGCGTCTTCTACACCGGGGCCTACAAGCCGCCGCGAGAGTTCAACTGGGTCGTGGGCGTCGTCCTGCTGATCCTGACCCTGAGCGCAAGTTTCACAGGGTATTTGCTCCCTTGGGATCAGCTGTCCTACTGGGCGATCACCGTCGGCACCAATATTGCGGGCTACACTCCGGTTCTGGGAACACAGATACAAGCCCTCCTCCTCGGAGGCCCGGAGGTGGGGCAAGAAGCCCTCACCCGCTTTTACGCCCTGCACGTGATGGGCGTGCCGGGCCTGATGCTGGCGGTCATGTCGCTTCACCTCTGGCGAGTTCGTAAAGATGGCGGCCTTGCGGCGAGCGACCGGGGACCCGACGATGGCCGCTGAAAACCAGCTCCTTCCCCACGACCCGGCCAAGACCTATGGGCTTATGGCCATCGTCCGCGGCGAGGCCCGGATGGCCGACAAGGGACCCGAGGACACGCTGTTCTCCTTCCCGCTGGTCGCGCTTCTTGAGGTGCTGATGCTGCTGGGAACGGGCCTGGTGGTCTTGCTCATCTCCGTACTTGGGAACGCGCCCCTGGAGGAACTTGCCAACCCGGCCGTGACCACCAACCCCGCCAAGGCGCCCTGGTATTTCGTCGGATTCCAGGAGTTGCTGGAGCACATGCACCCGACGTTGGCCGGTGTGGTCGTGCCGGGTCTGGGGCTGACATTCCTGGTTCTGCTGCCGTTCATCGACCATAAGCCTTCAGGGCCCGCCCGCTGGTTCGACGGCCCGCGAGGCCGCAAGCTCACGCTCTTGGCGGCCCTCTACGCGCTGGTAGTGATCCCGGGGCTGATCCTGCTCGACAACTCGTTCAGCCTGCGGGAGATGCTGCGAGGGCGGGCGGCCGACTGGGTGTCCCAGTGGCTGATCCCGTCCCTGGCGCTGGGAATCGCTATCCTTCTCCCGGCCCTTTTCGCGCGCCGCCGGCGAGCCACCACCCGCGAGATGATGCTCGTCCTGTTCACGGTCATGGTCGTAACGGCCTTCGTGCTCACTTTGATCGGCTTTCTGTTCCGGGGGCCCGGTTTCAGGCTGTACTGGCCATGGCAGATGCCAGAAGGCTACAACCCCTTCAACACCCTATGAAGAAGCCGGCGGATTCCTCCGGAGGGCGTCTGCCCCGGCGGGGGTTCCTGATGGCAGCCTGGGGGGCCGCCACGGCGATCCTTCTGGGAGAGGGCGGGGCCGCCTTGCTCCGATTCCTCTGGCCGGCGTCCAGAACGGGGGGCTTCGGCGGGCTGGTTCGCGCCGGCCGCGTGGATGAGTTCGCGGTGAGCTCGGTCAGCCATGTCCGTGCCGGCCGCTTTTACCTCTCCCGGCTTCCCGAAGGGTTCCTCGCCCTCTGGCACCGCTGCACACACCTAGGATGCACGGTGCCCTGGGCGCCGGCGGAAGGCCAATTCCATTGCCCCTGCCACAGTTCCCTGTTCGACGTTCGGGGGGAGGTAACGGGAGGGCCCGCCCCTCGCCCAATGGACCTCTTCCCCATAACGATCGTCGACGGCGAAATATGGGCGGATACCAGCCAGGCGATCCAGCGGGACGAGTACGACGAGAGCCAGGTGGCCCGGGTCTGATGATGCCCACCGAGAACTACGATCGACTGACGTATCTCGGCCTGCTGCTGACGGTGGCAATCGCTCTCCTGGTGGGCCTCTACTGGTGGAGCGAGCCGGCACGGATGGAGGCCACAGCCCAGGAGAGGCGCCTCGCCCGGGCCGAGCGCGGCTCGGGCCTGTATGAGGCCAATTGCGCTGCATGTCACGGCCCAAACGGGGAGGGGATCTCAGGCCTCGGCCCAACCCTGAATGCGCGGGCCTTTCTCGCCGCCGCGGAGGACACGCTGGTCTTTGATACGATTCGCGACGGACGTCCCAACACGGCCATGCCAGCATGGGGGCAGGCGGGAGGTGGTCCGTTCACCGACGAAGAGATCCGCGACCTCACCGCGTTCCTCCGCGCCTGGGAGACGAACGCGCCACCGGCGGCAGCTCCTTCCCTCCGGGCCGATGCCGCTGCCGGCGCGGTGACATTCTCGACCGTCTGCTACGTCTGTCACGGCGTCAACGGGGAAGGGACGGAGATCGCGCCGGCATTGAACGACTTGCAGAGGCTTGCGCGGTTCGAGGACGATTGGTATCGGGAAACCATCCGCGAAGGTCGGCCCTCCCAAGGGATGCCCACATGGGGAAGCGTGCTTTCCCCTCAGCAGATCGATGACCTCGTCGCCTTCCTCCGCAGCTGGCAGACAAGCGCCCCGAGCGCCACGCTGCCGGAGATCTCCGGCGATCCCATCCGTGGAGCGGCGATCTTCACCGCCACATGCATCGCCTGTCACGGCGCCGGAGGCGCCGGCTCCGACCGGGGCCCAGCGCTAAATGATCCTTCCGTCCTGGCCGGCCTCACGGATGAAGACCTCGCGGACATCATCTCGGCGGGGATCCTGGAACGAGGAATGCCTCAGTGGGGACAGGTCCTGTCACTTGCCGAGATCCGTGACCTTGTGGCCTATCTCCGCTCCTGGGGAACCCAGGCCGGAGGGACCCCCGGCACGCCCGGCGATCTCGGCCGCGGGACTGCGGTCTACGCCGCCAATTGCGCGGTCTGTCATGGGGCGGAAGGGGAGGGCAGTGTCGGCCCTCGCTTGAATCCGAACGATTTCATCTCCACCCAGAGCGAGGCGGCCCTCTTGGCCTTTATCGAGGCCGGCCGGCCAGGCACCGCCATGGCAGGGTATGCCGGCCGACTCAGCGCTCAGGAGCTCGCCGATCTCATCGCCTTTCTCAGGGCGTGGACGAGGTAGCAGGCTCCGCCGTCGTCCGGCCCGGAGAGGTTTGCCAGGCCTCGATCAGCGGGGCGTCGCTTCCAGATAAGTAAGGAGGAGTTCATGAAGGTCATCATCAACCACGACACCTGCGAGCACGGCGGCGCCTTCGCTGACCGCTGCCTGGCGGCGACCATCCGCAATCCCCTTGGGCACGAGCGCTACTGCACGGCGGAAGTGGAAGACGACGGCCGGCCGGAGCTGACGATCTCCCTGATCCTTGACGGCCAGGCGCACACGCTCATCCTGCACACTCCAGCCGAACGCGAGGCCGCCGCCTCCGACGGCTGGCTGGCGTTTGCCCCGCCCGCGCCAATGCCCTCCTGAGGCCTGCAAAGCTCAGGTAGCCAATCCCCCGTCCGCCCTCATAGGCGAATCGGCCCGTCCCTCAGAGAGAGGGATGGCGCTCGTGGGTTGGGCCCCCCTTTTCTATACTTAAGTCGAAGGGCCAGCCTGGGTGCCTGAGAGGCTGTGAACGAATTCGGAGGAGGGCATGCACATGCATCCCTCGCATCCAATTGCACTTGTGCAGTGCTCATCATGTCTTATGGCGTTCCACCTCACCCCCTCGCCCCCCTTCGCGCAGCACCCCTTTGGGGCTCCGCATGTTGCGATTCCCCACGCATTGCGCGAAAGCGGAGAGGGGGGTTGAAGGTCTAAGGACGTGTCCTTAGGTAACCTCCCCTCCCCCGGCAGAACCTCATCACTCAGGTGATGGAAGCAACTGCCGGGTGTCCCTCCGCTCACCTGCGCTCACTGGCACTGCGCTGGCGCGCAGCGCCAGTGCAAGTGTGCACCGCAGGTGCAAGTGGCGCTCCGGGATGCACGCGAAGGGGCCAGGGGTGGGGGCCATTGCGGACGCGCCAGCCGCAGAGAAGGCCTCTGGGTCGGTCGATGCGGGATGAGCTCACTGGCTCTGAGGATGAGCCGTTGCCGCGAGGTGGAATCGGATGAGCGAAGATACTCTTGAGATCCAGCTTCCCGTCGAAGGAATGACATGCGCCTCATGCGTCGCGCATGTCGAAGGGGCGCTGCGGGATGTGCCCGGCGTGGCGAGGGTGGCCGTCACTCTCAGCCCCGGGAGAGCCAGCCTCTCTTTCGACCCCTCCCGGGCCGGGCTTGACCGTCTCCGCCGGGCGGTCGAGGAGGTGGGCTATCGCGTCCCGACCGCCGAGATCACGCTCGAAATCCAGGGCATGACATGCGCCTCGTGCGTCGCGCACGTTGAAGGCGCCCTCAAGGAGCTGCCCGGCGTGCAGGAGGCCGTCGTCAACCTCGGGCTGGGGACGGCGCGCCTCCGATACATCCCCGGTCTCGTCTCTTCCGGGCAGATGAAGCGGGCGGTGCGCAACGTGGGCTACGAGGCAAGGGAGCGCGATGCCGGCCTCGACGCGCTCGACCGCGAGCGCCAGGCGCGCCAGGAGGAGATCCGCCGCCAGGGCCGCAACTTGCTCATCGCCGCGGCCGTCGGCTTGCTCGTCATGGCGGGGACGTTCTACGACATGCTGGGGCCTTTGAAAGCCATTGTCCCCGCGTGGCTGGCCGAGAAATGGGTGATCGGGCTGCTCACGACGCCGATCGTCTTCGGGCCCGGACGGCAGTTCTTCACCAACTCCTGGCGCGGGCTGCGCCACGGCGTCGCCGACATGAACCTGCTCTACGCCACGGGCATCGGGGCAGCCTACGGGATCGCCGTAATCAATACGCTGTTCCCCCGGGCCGGCTTCGGTGGCGAAGGCGCGACGTTCTTCGAGAGCGCCGCGCTTCTCACGGCATTCATCATCCTCGGCCGATGGCTGGAGGCCCTCACCCGCGGGCGCACCTCGGAGGCCATCCGCAAACTGATGCGCCTGCAGCCCAAGGTGGCACGGGTGGTCCGGGGCGAGGCGGAGGTCGAGGTGCCGGCGGACGAGGTGGAAGTGGGAGATCTGATCCTGGTGCGTCCGGGCGAGTCGATCGCGGTCGATGGTCACGTGCAGGAAGGGTACAGCGCGGTCGACGAATCGATGCTCACCGGCGAGAGCCTTCCGGTCGAGAAGCACGGCGGCGACACGGTCATCGGCGGAACTCTCAATAAGACCGGGGCCTTCAAGTTCACGGCCACGCGGGTGGGCAAGGACACGGCGCTGGCGCAGATCATCAAGCTCGTCGAGGACGCCCAGGCCAGCAAGGCTCCCATCCAGAAGCTTGCCGATTGGGTGGCGGGGCATTTCATCCTCGGCGTGCACGCGCTGGCCATCGCCGTTTTCCTCTTCTGGTTCTTCTTTGGCTACTCGCGGTTCTTCGACCCGGCCAGCTCCTTCATCCTCTCGCCCTACCGGTTGGGTGAGATCGGGGTCTTCGGTTTCTCTCTCCTGCTCAGCGTGACGGTGCTGGTCATCTCCTGCCCTTGCGCCGTCGGGCTGGCGACGCCGAGCGCCATGATGGCAGGGACGGGAAAGGCGGCCGAACACGGCGTGCTCTTCAAGGGCGCGGAGGCGATCGAGAACGCCAGCCATCTGCGGACGATCGTCTTCGATAAGACGGGAACCCTCACCCGCGGTGAGCCAAGCCTCACCGACGTGGTCTCGGCCGAGGCGGAAGCAAATGAGGTGGTCCGCCTGGCGGCGATTGCCGAGCGGCGCAGCGAGCATCCGCTGGGCGAGGCGATCGTCCGAGGGGCCGTGGTGAGAGGCATTGCATTGGGCGAGCCAGAGTCGTTCGACTCCATCCCCGGGCAGGGGATCGAGGCACGCGTCGAAAGCCGCCTTGTGCTCCTTGGCAACCGCAAGCTGATGGACGGCCGGGACGTCTTGTTCGGTTCGCTCCTGTCGGAGGCGGAGCGCCTGGAGCACGAGGGGAAGACCGTCATGTTCCTCGCCGTCGACGGCCGCGCCTTCGGGCTCATCGCCGTCGCCGACACACTGAAAGATCACGCGGCCGCGGCGATCGAGAAGCTCCACGAGCTCGGCCTGGAAGTGGCGATGATCACCGGGGACAACCGGCGCACCGCCGAGGCTATCGCCCGCCAGGCCCGGATCGACCGGGTGCTGGCCGAGGTGCTCCCCCAGGACAAGGCCGAGGAGATCCGCAAGCTGCAGGCCGCGGGTCGGAAAGTGGCCATGGTCGGCGACGGCGTCAACGACGCGCCGGCGCTGGCGCAGGCAGACGTGGGCATGGCCATCGGGTCGGGGACCGACGTCGCCAAGGAGACCGGCCATGTCATCTTGATCAAGGACGACGTGCGGGATGTGGTCGTGGCCCTCGAGGTGGCCAAGGCGACGATGCGCAAGGTGCGGCAGAACCTCTTCTGGGCTTTCATCTACAACATGCTTGGGATCCCCATCGGCGCCGGCTTGCTCTATCCGCTCTTCCAACTCGTGGTCAGTCCGGAGCTGGCCGGCGCGCTGATGGCGGTGAGCTCGGTGTCGGTGACTTTGAACACGCTTCTGCTGCGGCGCTTCGCGCCCTCGACCCGAACCTCGTCACCGAGCCACGGCCAACGGAGCCTCACGCCAGCCCCCGCGGCCACGAGCGCGTGAGGAAAGGTTCCGATGGACACGGATTCGATCGATCGGGAAATCGCTCGCAGGAGCCTGAGGCTCTATCTCCCCATCTCGCTGGGGGCGGCCCTGCTCTTCTTTCTGGCGGCCACGGGCGGCGAATACCCATGGGTGGCGCGGATCGGCGGCGCGGTCTGGGTGGGGATCCTCACCTTGATCATCGCCATGCCAGTCGTCACCTCTTGGGTGAAGCGTCGAGCCCGCGGGCCGGATCGGGCGGCAGGCAAATCGGCCTCGCAGGCAGGCCGAAGGGAGCCGCAAGGATGAGCCTGGCCTTCCACAACCTTCTCAAAGAGCGACTGCGTTTCGTGCTCAGCATCGCCGGCGTGGCGCTGGCCGTGATGCTCATCCTGATTCTGAAAGCGTTCCTGGCCGGGATGAACCGCCAGATCACGTCCTACCTGGACCATGCGCCGGGATCGTTCGTCGTGGCTCAACAGGGGGTGGGCAATCTCCTGGGGGCGACCTCGATCCTCCCGCTCGGGGCCCAGGCATCCGTTGAGGCTGAGCCGGGTGTGACCGAGGCCGTTCCGATCCTCTCTCAGTTCCTCATCCTCGAGTTTCACGAGAAGAAGCAGCCGGTCTATTTAGTGGGGTATCTGCCCGAAAGCGGCGGCGGGCCGTGGCGGATCACCGAAGGGCGCGCCCCCGACGCCGACGACGAAGTTGTCTTCGACCAGGTGCTTGCCCGCCGCCATGACATCGCTCTGGGAGACCACCTGGAGATCCTGGGTGACGACTTCACCGTGGTCGGTCTCTCCGAGGGCACGACCTCCTGGATGACGAGCTTCGTGTTCCTGAGGCTCTCAGCGGCCGAGAGGCTGCTGCGCGCGCCCGGGCTGCGGAGCTTCCTCCTCGTATCCGTTGAAGAAGGCACCCCGCTCGAACCGATCCGCGCGCGGCTGTCGGGCCTACCCGGGATGGACGCCCTGCTTCTGGAGGAGATGAAGGCAAACGATCTCCGGCTCTTCGCCCGCATCTTCTCCGCCCCGCTCCGCCTGATGGTCGGGATCGCATTCTTGATCGGTGTCATGGTGGTGGGTATGGTGATCTACACCGCAACGGTGGAGAGGCAGCGCGAGTATGGCGTCCTCAAGGCGGTCGGTGCCCCCAATCACGTGCTGTATCAGGTAGTGGGGGTCCAGGCCCTTCTTGCCTCGGCCTCGGGCGCGCTTCTGGGGGTTCTTCTCGCCTACGCCGCCGGCCAACTCATCATGGCCGTCCGCCCCCAGTTCCTGCTCAGCGTGGAGGCCTCCGACATTCTGCGGGCGGTCGGGCTTGGAATCGTCATGGCGCTGATCGCTGCCCTGGTCCCCGCCCGTCTCCTGGCGCGGCTCGAGCCGGCGGCCGTCTTTCGCCGATGAACCGCCTGGCGATCCGCAACCTGGTGCAGAGCAAGCGCGTCGTGCTCATCTCGGTGGGTGGGGTCACCCTTGCCCTGCTGCTCATGCTGACACTGGACGCCATCTTCACCGGAGTGGAGCGGCAGATCACTGCCTACGTTGACTTCAGCGGCGCGGATATTTGGGTTTCTCAGGAGAGCGTCCGCAATCTGCATATGACCACCTCCTCGCTTCCGGCTGGGGTGGCCGAACGTGTGGGCGAGGTGGGCGGCGTGGCGGAGGCCGTTCCGATCCTCTACTTGAGCAACATGATCGTCACCGGCGAGGATCGCCATCTGGCCTACGTCATCGGCCTCCCGCCGGACGCCTCGATGGGCGGGCCATGGAGATTGGCCGAGGGCCGGCCGCTCTCGGGCTCCGGCCAGGCCATCATCGATCGAAGCGTGGCCGAGGGATCGGGCACGTCCGTCGGGGATGAGGTGGAGATCCTCGGCCGCGCGCTCGAGGTCGTGGGGCTGGCCGAAGGCACGGCCAGCCTGGTCAACTCGGTCGCCTTCATCGCCGCCGAGGATTTCGCCCAGCTCCGGGGCGGAGGCGAAGCGGTGAGCTTTGTGCTCGTCCGCGTGGCCGTAGGGGCGGAAACGGCCAGCGAGGTGGCGGCCAGGATCGAGACGGAGGTGGAAGGGGTGACGGCGCTGCCGCGGGCGGAGTTCGCCGCCGAGGAGCGCCGGGTGGTCCGCGATATGAGCACCGACGTCGTCACGATCATGAATCTAGTGGGCTTCCTCATCGGCCTGGCCGTCATGGCACTCTCGGTCTATGTCGCCACGCTGTCGCGCCGGTCGGAGTTCGGCGTGCTCAAGGCGCTGGGCGCAAAGACGTCGGACCTCAACCGCGTGGTGATTCTTCAGTCCCTGCTCAGCGTGGGGATCGGGTTCGTGCTGGCCGCCGCGCTCACCTTCGCCCTCTCCATGATCATCCCCAGCCTCAGCGCGAACCTCACGCTTCGCCTGAGCGCCGCCTCCCTGCTCAAAGTCGCCGCAGCCTCGGTCGTGATCGCAGGCGCCGCGGCGCTGATGCCCGTGCGCCAGATCGCCAGGCTCGATCCCGCCATGGTCTTCCGAGGGAAATGAAATGAGCTCATCGACGCTCGAAGTCACCCACGTCACCCGGCGCTACGGCGCCGGCGCCACGGAAGTGGTAGCGGTGCGGGACGTCTCGATGACGGTCGCCCCCGGGGAGATCGTCCTCATCATGGGTCCTTCCGGCTCGGGCAAGACGACCTTGCTCTCGATGCTCGGGGCGCTGCTGCGGCCCTCGGGAGGAACGATCAGCCTGAACGGGACGCCGATCAGCGAGCTGCCCGAAGGCCGCCTGCCGAAAGTCCGGCTGCACAAGTTTGGCTTTGTCTTCCAAGATTTCAATCTCCTCTCCTCGCTTTCGGCGCTGGAGAACGTAGCGATCGTAGCCCAGTTGGCCGGCGCGGGGCCAAGGCGGGCGAGAGAGCGGGCCCGAGATCTGCTCATCGAATTCGGCCTTGGGGATCGGCTGGCGTTTCTGCCGGAGAAGCTCTCCGGCGGGGAGAAACAGCGCGTGGCGATCGCCCGGGCGTTGGTGAATGAGCCTCCGCTCATCCTGGCCGACGAACCGACGGCAAATCTGGATTCCAAGATCGGGCACGAGATCATGCGGCTCTTGCGCCGCGTGGCCAAGGAGCAGGGACGAAGCGTCGTCATCGTCAGCCACGACCAGCGGATCAAAGAGATCGCCGACCGGGTGCTCTGGCTCGAGGACGGCCAGTTCAAAGAGATGGTGACGATGGCCGAGGACCCGGTGTGCAAGATGGCGGTCGAGCGCGAGAAAGCGGCCGACCGGCTCGAGCATGCAGGTGTGACCTACTACTTCTGCTCGCGGGGCTGCCGCAAGGAGTTCGAGGCCGATCCCGCTCGCTACCTCCTGCCCGAGCGGACGCTGCAAGGAGCCTCCGTCTGAGATCCCCAGGATCGTGCGGGCTCGAGCGAGCGAACGAATTCGGACGCCGATCCTCGCCCCCGTGATACAATCCGGACCATCCATCTCTCCAAATAGGCCGCACCGTAGGTCCCGTCCGTCCCTCCTGGGTGACGAAGCGGCCCGGGCCAAGGTTGAGAAGATCTCCGGCCGCTTCACAGGGAGCAGGCTGATGCCAAGGTATCTGGTCGAGACGCCCCACAGCGCTACCAATTGCCGGCTCATCGTCAGCCAGGTCCACGCCATGGGCTATCTCCACAATTTCGACTGGGGATGCGACGCCGGCGTCCATTGCGGCTGGGCGATCATCGAGGCCGACAGCGAGGCAGAAGCCCGCCTGGCCGTGCCGATGCTGGTTCGCAAAGACGCACGCGTGATCCCGATCGTCAAATACTCACCGGACAATGTGAGAGACCTACACGAGGGCTAGGCGGTCTTGCCGTCCTGTGGCGCACGGCTCATTCCCGGATGAGCACCCGCCGACGTGGCTTAAGGGGATCCGTCCCGAACGCCGATGGGCGTTTGCCTGGAAGACGGAGAGCTGAATCGTGGATGCCGACGTGATTGTCGTGGGGGCCCGCGTGGCCGGGTCCCTGCTGGGATCCTTGCTCGGCAGCTTGGGTCACCGGGTGTTTGTGCTCGACCGGGCCGAGTTCCCCAGTGACACGCTCTCGACTCACTTCTTCCGAACGCCCGCCTTCCACGCGTTCACGCGGATGGGTTGCCTCCCTGAGATCTTGAACGCGGCGCCCCACCTCACAGCTTACTTCAATGATCTGGACGGGCACACGTTCACCGAGCCGGCGGAGGGGCCGCCCGAGAGCCCCTTCGCCCTATGTGTCCGGCGCGTCACCCTGGATCAGATCCTGGTGCACCGTGCCTCGGCCACTCAGAATGTGACCCTGGTGCAACGGTCTCGAGTGACCGACCTGATCGAGGTGGACTCGCGCGTGATCGGGGTTGTATGGTCCGACGGAGCGCAGGAGCATCGGGCCAGGGCGCGTGCTGTCGTGGGCGCCGATGGGAAAGGGTCCTTCGTCGCATCTCGCCTTCGGCCTGCGCTCGAGCACGCGGAGCCCGTCGGGCGGGCGATGTACTATGCGTACTTCGAAGGGGTGCAGCATCAACCTGGGCCGGCCGCCGAGTTCCACTACCGCGGCGACAACCTGGTGTATGTCTTCCCTAGTGACGGGGGCCTGACCCTGATCGCCGCCTCCGTCCCGATCTCGGAGTTTCCGGCATTCCGCCGCAATCCCGAGGGGAGCCTTCTGGCCGAGATCCAGCGGCGGGATGCGCTGTGGCCGAGAGTGGAGCAAGCCCACCGCGTGGGGAAGGTGCTCGGCAGCGGCAGCATCCCCGGCCGAAAGCGCCGCCCCTACGGGCCGGGTTGGGCGCTGGTGGGCGATGCCGGCTGGGTGATGGACCCGTGGTCCGGCCAGGGCATCGACCAGGCG
>DATEAV010000226.1:0-16702 GCA_035288185.1 Anaerolineales bacterium
GGCTGCCGCTCGGCGACGTGGCCCACCGCATCAACCTGATGAGCGCGGTCCTGGGAGCCGCGGCCGCAGCCGGCCTCTACCTGATCGCCGCTCGCCTTCTGCCGGCTTCCCCCTGGCGCAGGCCGGCTGCGGCCCTCGCCGCCCTCCTTCTCGCCTTTTCCCCCACGGCCTGGTCGCAGGCGGTCATTGCTGAGGTCTATGCGCCCAACTTGGCCTGGATCGCCCTCACTCTTCTCGCCCTGCTTCACTGGGAGGTCACTCGGCGGGACCGCGATTTCTTCCTCTTCGCCCTCACCTTCGGCCTCTCCCTCGGCACGCACATCTCCAACCTCGGCTTCGCGCCGGCTTTCGGCCTCTTCCTCTTCCTCACCGACCGTCGCACCTTTCTCCGCCCCGCATGGTGGTTGGCCGGCGCCGCCGGCTTCGCGCTCGGCCTCGCCCAGTTCGCCTGGCTTCCCTTTCGCGCCGAGACCTTGAATGATCGCATGCTGCTGGCGCGCGCCCCCGTCACCCTTCAAGGGATCTACGACTACACGTTGGGAGCATTCCCCCAGTTCAAGTTTGCCTTCCCTCTCACCGCTCTGCCCGATCGCCTGGTGACCTACCTCGACCTGCTGCGGCAGGAGTTTGGCCCCCTCGGCATCGCCGCGGGCATCGCAGGCCTGGCCTCCCTGCTCTTCCGGCGGACTCGGCACTACTACCTCCTCGTGGGGATGTACCTCGTCCACGTCTGGTTCTTCATCCAATACAGGGCTTTCGACCTGGAGGTCTTCTTCCTCCCTGCCCACTTCCTTTGGGCGATCTTCGTAGCCTTCGGGGTGGGCGAAGCCCTCCTGGCCGCCCAGGCCCTCGCGGCCGCCTTGCGAATACGCCTGCCCTCCCCGGGAGCTCTCACGACAATCGCCCTTCCGCTCGCCGTCCTCACCAGCCTCATTCCTCTCGCGGGCAACTGGCGCGAAGCAGATCACTCCGCCGATGTCGGCGTGAACGACTTCTACGCCAACGCGTGGGAGATGCTTCCCGAGGGCGCCGCCCTCCTCACACAAAGCGGCGTCTTCGGGTATGACGCGTTCTACTGGCGCATGGTCTACGGCACGCGGCCCGACGTCTTGCTCCCCGCCCTCCCGGGCCCGTTCCCTTCCTCGCTCGATCTCGCCGGGCGAGATCTCTTCAGCACCACGCCGATCGTGGCCTCCGCTCGCGCCCGCGGCCCCGGGGCGCTCCCCGCCGATCTTGTCGCCGGCGATCTCTGGCAGGTACCATGGCTTTTCGGGGCGCGCTCGGAGGCCACGGTAGCCGGGCGAGGACGCCTCATCCTCTACCGGCTTAGCGCCGAACCCCCCGATCTCGTCCGTGAGGCGGCCTCGCCCTCTCTCTCGCTCAACGCCGCCCTCGGCGGCCTGACGCTTCTGGGCGCCGACCTCGGCAGCAGCGCCGTCGAGAGCGGCGGGCGAATGCACATCGTCCTCTACTGGCGCGGTGCCGAGGCCGGCCGACTCACCGTGACGACTTCCCTGGGCGACATTGTTCTCGAGTCGCACCCCGTCGGATTGGGCCTCCTCGACCTCTGGCAGGCTGAGTTTGGCCCAGTGGGCGACCGAATCCTCGTGGAGGACTATTGGGTGGTGATCCCCTCCACGGCCGCCGCCGGCGAATCCACTCTGGCCATCTCTGTGGAGCCCGGTGGAGGTTTGGCCTCGGTGGGAAGAATCGAGATCATCGACGAAGAGGAGGCATTCGAGCGATGGCTGAACGCCGCTGGCTCTTAGCCGCCGGGGCAGGAATTCTCGTGCTGATGCTCGTGGCGGCCGCCTTCTCGCTCGGCGTCTATGTCGGCGAGCACGGGTGGACACGGGAAGGGCTCACCTATCAGCCGCAGCAACCGGGCGGCCTGCTCCCCGACGCGGGCGCTCCCGGCGGCCCCGGAGGAGAGCCGCCGGCCGTAACGGGGAGAATTCGGGTGATCTCGCCGCAGGGCCTGGAGCTCACCACGCCCGATGGCCCGCGCTTTGTCGAGATCACCGCCGAGACCCGCTTCGAGGGCCCCGACGGCGAAGAGCTCTCCCTTCGGGATCTGGCCCGGGGCGACATCGTCGCCGTGTTCGGAGAGCTCCAGGCCGGCGACGGCCCGAGGCTGCAGGCTTGGCGCATCATCCGGCTCCCGGCGCGCCCGGTGGGCCCGCCGTAGCGCCAACCTGCGTCGCTTGGCGTGCGTCGATGTCTGGGGCGCCTCTCAGGCGGTATAATGCACCGATGTTGAGCCTAGGGAGGCGAGATGAGTGAGAGGCCGCCGAACCAGATTGTCCCGACCGAAGGCTCCGGACCCGGTGGAGGCAACTTCTTCCAGGACCTCGTCCTGCGCGTGAAGCTCATCCTGCGCCTGATGGGTGACCGCCGGGTGAGCCCGCTGCTCAAGCTTCTTCCCCTTGGCTCCATCGCCTATGTCTTTGTCCCCGATCTTCTTCCCGGCCCGATCGACGACGCAGCGATGACCTGGTTCCTGGCCTACCTGTTCGTGGAGCTTGCGCCTCAAGAGGTCGTCCAGGAGCATCTGCGGCGGCTCACATCGGTCGTGGAAGGCCAATGGCGCGAGATCGATGAGGGCGAGGGCCCCCGAGACAAGGGATCCTGACCGCGAGCATCCGTTCGACCGAATGCAAAGCGCCCCGCAAGCCGGGGCGCTTCTGTTTCGCGGCGCCACTCTATGAGATCGGTTGAGGCGATGGGGGCGGAGGCTCCTGGCAGAAGCGCGAGCCCCGGATATCGTACGCCGCCCAACGGGCGAGTTCCCGGTATCGGTTCGCCGGGCCCTCGTCCGGGGTGAGAAAAGCAGGGTCGGCGTGATCGGCAAGCCAGTCCCAAAGGTACGCCTGAACCGCCCACGCCCCCATCTCGCCCATTGTATTGTCGTCCGGCCCGCATGTATGGCTGTAGCCTTCGTTGTGGCGGGCTTCGTGGACGAAGAGAACCACCAGGTCGGCCATCCCTGCGGCGCCGGCCGGGTCGATCCAATCGTCGGTCGTGAGCGCGGCCAGGTTCCGCGTCTGGATGCTCATCACGCCGCCCGAGTCGCAACAAGAACTGATCTCGATATCCCCCCGAAACCGGATCCCGTTCACGGTGCTCGTGAACCACGCGTAGAGCTCAAGGTTGGTCCAGGGAAGGGGAGCGTCGAAAGGGATCAGCCGCAGGAGCACGACCGCCTGATAGCCCCGCTGCTGGAGAAGCGTGAGATCCGCGGACCCGTCCTCCGCCTGGCAGGAGAGAGCACCCGCCGTGGGGTCCTGCTCGAACGTCAGGACAAGGTCTGCGTCGACCGAGGCAATTTCCTCGGCGGTCGGGCAGCGTGCCAGGAATGCGTCGACCGTCTCAGCGAGGGCGCCGACCGAGGGCTCGGCCGTTGGGATCGGGGAAGACGGCGGGCGCGGGGTTCGGGCGGTGGCGATCGCAGGCGGGGGCGTCGGGCTCGTCACTGCGCCCGGAGCAGGCGAGCGCGCGACAGGGAGATTGCAGGCCAGGAGGCCGGCGGCGAGGCTGATCGCGGCCAAAAGCGAAAGGAGTCTCATCGCGCCGTGAGTTTCCTTCTGTCGGGCGGAAGATTTCACCGCAGAGAGCGCAGAGAACGCAGAGTGTGCGTATGAATCTCCGCGTACTCTGCGTGCTCTGCGGTGAGAATCCCGGCTCTCGACCCTATCCGACAGCCGCCGGAATCCTATCGCTCGACGCGGCGGCGCCTGTCAGATCATAGGCCATCGCGCCCGTGATGCGCACGGGGACGATCTTGCCGACGGGCAGCTTGCCTTCCGCGATCACCAGGCCGTCGATCTCCGGCGCATCGCGGTAGGATCGGCCAAGCGAGATCCCATCCCCCTCACCTTCGACGAGCACGTCGAGAGCCTCACCCACGAACGACTGGTTCTTCTCCAACGAAATGCTTTGCTGGAGCTCCATCAGCCGGCTGCGCCTTTCCTCTTTGATCTCTTCGGGGACGGGATCGCCCAGAGGCTCGCTCGCCGTCCCTGGCTCAAAGGAGAAGGTGAAGGCCCCCAGCCGATCCAAGCGCAGGGCCCCCACGAAATCCAGCAGGGCTTCAAATTCGACCTCATCCTCGCCGGGATACCCCACGATGAAAGTGCTGCGCAACGCCAGCCGCGGCATGGCCGCCCGCATCTTCTCGATCGTCCGGTGGACCCAATCGAGGTTGGCTGGGCGGCGCATCCGGCGGAGCGTCGCAGGATGACCATGCTGGAGCGGCATGTCGAGGTAGGGGAGGATCTGCGGGTGGGAGGCCATCGTCTCGATCAACCGATCGGTGACGTACCCCGGATACGCATACATCACCCGGATCCAATCGATCCCGGGAGCCTCCCGCACCAACGCCTCGAGGAGCTGAGCCAGGCCGTCCTTCACCCCCAGGTCGTGCCCGTAGTCGGTCGTGTCCTGGGCGATCAGGATCAGCTCGCGCACGCCCGCGCCCTCCAGGCGGTGGGCCTCCCCGAGAATGGCTGCCGTGGGACGGCTGACGGCAGTGCCTTTGATGAGCGGGATGGCACAGAAGGCGCAGGGCCGGCGGCAACCGTCGGCAATCTTGAGGTAGGCGCTGGCCCCCTGCACCGCGGTCCGCGGCGCGCCGCCCTCATCGGCGCCGACCGTGCGCGCCTCCGGGAGATGGTAGAGTGGCCGAGGCCCGCCGCCGCCCCGCAGCCCGTTGACCACCTGGACGATATCCATCCAGCGCCGCGTCCCCAGGATCCCATCGATGCCCCGCACCTGGCGCGCCACCTCCGCGCCGTAGCGCTGCGTCAGGCACCCAGCGGCGATCAGCAATTGCCCGGCGCGCTTGGCGCGGGCAAGATCGCGCAGGACCTCAAGCGACTCCTCCTTAGCCGGCCCGATGAAGCCGCAAGTGTTGACGACCAACACGTCGGCGTTCTCCGGCGAGCCCGCCTCAGCGAAGCCGGCCTTCCCCAGAAGATGCCCCATCGATGCGGAATCGACCGAGTTCTTGGCGCAACCGAGCGAGACGATGTGGAAGCGGGGCTTTGGCACCCTCAGCCTCCGGTGGTGGGCGTGGGCCCCGAGGTGGGCGTGGGAGTCGGGGTGGGGCTATGAAGTGGGGTCTCGGTCGGCGTGCGACTCGGCGTCGGAGTCGGCGTGATCGCCCCGGTTCTCGTCCACAGCCGGGTGACGACCTCGCCGAGCCCGCCGAGCGAGCCCTGGTCTTCGCCGTTGTAGAAAACATGCAGCGCGGCCCCGTTGCCCGTCGTCAACTCGACTACCTCCTGGCCGAGGTACTCGAGGAGTTCTCCGGGCGAAACCCGTCCGGAGAAGGCTTCGGCACCATCGACCACGACGCGCACCCAGGCGCTGCCTTCAACCAGAATGCGGACGTCCACCGGCCCGGCCGGCAAGGGCGGTAGGGCAAGAGTGGGCGGGGGCGCAGAGGCGGTCGGAGGGGAAGTAGATTCCCCCTCGGGAAGGGAGAGAAGCTCCACGGTCGGGGTGGGCGTCGGCGTAGCCGACGCCAGGGGCGCGGCCGCTGCCGCTTGCGCCGCCTCATTGCGCTCGCGGATGGCGGCGATCACGCGCCCGAGCCCCCAAAGCAGCACGCCGATGACGGCCAGCGTGACCGCCGCGGCGACGAAGAGATCGGCCGAGAGCCAGCGTGGGCGCCGCGAGGTGAGGCGCACCGACGGCCGCGGCGCAGGCGTCGGCGTCGGCGCGGCCGCCCCGGGCTTGGTCCGCCCCCGCCGTGCCTGGATGATCTCGGCGTAGTCTAGCAGGATGCTCTCGGAGTCGAGCCCCAAGAACTCCGAGTAGTTCTTCAGGAATCCGCGGGCATGCACGGGGGAGGGCAGCGCGTCCAGCCGGCCCTCCTCCAGCGCCAACAGGTGGTGGGCCCGAATGCGCGTCGAGCGCTCGGCTTCCTCCAGCGTGAGACCCAGGCGCTCGCGCGCCTCGCCCAGTCTCTCGCCGATCTCTTTCATCCACGCCTCGGAAACTGTGAACGAATCGGACGAGGACTTGCGCGAATCTCCCTCGGCTCAAAGATGCTCTGACGCACTACCCTTATCATGATGCGCTATTCTCCGCGTAGCACAACTCTCCTACCATTGCGCGAAAGCGGAGAGGGGGGATGAAGGTCTAAGGACGCGTCCTTAGGTAACCTCCCCTCCCCCGGCAGACCTTCATCGGAAGCTGATTCGAGCAAATGCCGGGGGAGGGGTCAGGGGTGGGGGCATCGCGTGACCCCCAACCGCGGCGAAGGCTCGATGAGTAGCCCCGACATTCATTCACAGTCTCTCGGAATGGCACCCTGAGGCCGGCCTCTCCCGAAGGCTGGCCCGCAGTCCCGCGTTGGGAGCTAGGCCTCGGCTGCCGGCTCTTCCGTCTCGCCCTCGCCCTCAACCTCGGCTTCTGCCTCGGCCTCAGCCTCCTCGGCTTGCAGCTCGGCTTCGAGCTCGGCGAACTCGCCCACCTCTTCCGGCTCGGCCGCCACCTCCGCGGTGTAGGCGCTCTCGGGCGCCTCACCCTCGCGGTGGACCAGGAGCGTGATCTCCGGGAGGAGATCGACGGTGAGGCGGATGCGGGCCGTGTGGACGCCCAGCGTCTTGATCGGCTGGCTGTCGATCTCCCGCCGATCCACCTTGACGCCGGCGGTCTTCTCGATCGCCTCGGCGATCATCGCCGTCGTGATCGATCCGTAGAGCTTGCCCGTCTCGCCGGCCTTGGCCGGAAAAAAGAGCTTCAGCCCCTCGAGCTGCCGGGCGACTTCGGAGAGCTCCTGGTTGAGCCGGTCGCGCTGAGCCGAGGCCGTCTTGCGGATGTATTCGGCCTGCTTGAGCGCGCCGGGCACGGCCAGGACGGCCAGCCCATGCGGCAGCAGATAGTTGCGGCCGAAACCATCGGCCACCTTCTTCACGTCGCCGGCACGGCCGAGCTTATAGACGTCCTTGATCAACAGAACTTTCATGGGGATCCAAGCCCTTTCTACAGAGATGGAGCGCCATCCGGCGCTCGCGGGCGAAGGGTACAACGCCCAGAGAGCCCGCATTCTACCAGAGCCGGGCGGGACGGTAAAGGCGGCGCGTTTTCCGTCTTCGACACCGACGGCGTCCGTCCCCATAGGATCTGCGAGCGTAGTCCCGGCCGTTCCGTCGCCAGCTCACGCGCGACCCGGCGCGTCCGAGCCGGATCCAATCCTCATTCGCAACCCGCGCGTTTGCGCGTTAAGGGGGTGATCGGTGGTCGGTTACCCGGTGATCGGGCACCAAGGCGCCACGGCCCTCACATCTCCTACGTGTAGGGGCGAGGCACGCCGGGAAGATCACCCGCCACACCCACTGGCACTGCGCTGGCGCGCACATCGTCCCGATGTCCTTCGGGAGCGCCAGTGCAAGTGTGGACAGAACAGCAGGTACTGCGCCTTCGGCCGCCTCGGCCGCGCCCGGTTGCGGGGGATCCTCATGAGACCTGGTGCGATTGCAGGCGACGCGTAGGGGCACGGCACCCAGTACCTGCCGATCCTGGGCAGGTGTGCCGTGCCAATACATCCGCCGACCCCGCAGCCCATAGCGCGATGGCATCACCAGGCTCCCGGAGCCTTCGAGGCTCCGGGAGCCTGGATTCCATTCGCGTCGCCGCCATACTCTCTCTCCGGGGAGATCCATCGAGGGTCGCGAATCCATCTGCAACGGCCACCCCCGGCGACCGTAGGGGCGAAGCACACCCGCGCAAGGCCGAGGTGGTTTCTCTGCGTCGGGCCGGTACACACTGGCTCGCCTTTCCGGCGGGGTGTGCTTCGCCCCTACCCTTCCCATGGATTCTCTCTCCCGTGGCTCCACGGGACATCTGCTGGGGTCTCCGCCATCTCCGCGTTCCACTTGCCCCGGACGCACACCTGCACCCCGTTCGGGCCGCGAGCCCCGGCCCGCCGGGGCGACACCTGCCCCGAACCGCAGGTGCGGGGGACGGCCTGCAGCGCACTGCACACCTGCACCTGCGACGCACCGCAGGTGCGGTGCAGGTGGGTGCGGTGCAGGTGAGTGCCGGGGTCCGCGGTGAGAACATCCAGGGCCGCCAAAGTCCCGCGCCGGGCGTGGATTGACGGAAGACGCGCGGGGCTGCTGATGCCGCGGAGACAACGAGAAACGCGCGAGGTCGCCCTGGAAGATCGCCACGGTCTTCGAAGCGAGCCATAGCGGCGGAGAGGGCCGGGACTACGCTCTCAGGAGACAGCGGGGACGGACCGTCTCGGTGTCTCCCAAAATGAAACTCAACACAGATCAGGCCCCTGGCCGCGGAGCCGGCGCCTCTCGATCCTTTTCCATCACGATGGCGCCTTCCCCATCTCGGTAGTAGCGCTCGAGGCGGTCGGTCTCCCGATAGCCGCAGGTGAGATAGAGGCGGTAGGCGGAGGTGTTCGAGGGGCGAAGTGTGAGCCGGACGTAACGGACGCCGAGGGCCTCCTCACACCGCGCCAACAACAGGCGGGCCAGGCCTTGCCGACGGTGCGCGGGATGAACAGCGATCGAGGCGATCCATCCCAGATTCTCCGGGCGGCGCAGATCCCCGATGACGAAGCCGACTGCCTTCTCTTCGCGCACCGCCTTGAAGCGGACCGTTTCGGGGAACGAGAGCGAAGCCAGGACGTCGACCCAGGGCCACGCGTCACGGCCGAAGCACAGCCGCTCGAGTTCGAGAAGCGACCTGAGGTCGCGCCAGGTGGCGGGCAGGATCTCCGTCTGCCCGCCACCGGCCGGTTTGTCGATCAAAGGGAAGCGCTACTCCGAGCCCTTGCGGAAGGTCTCCAACAGGCTGGTGAACTCCATGGGGAAGATGAACTTCGTCGCCGGCGTGACGCCCAGGGCCTTGAGAGTCTCGAAGTACTGCAGCGTCATCGTCTTCTGGTCAATGCCCCGGGCGACTCCGTAGATCTGCTCGAGCGCCGAGGAGAAGCCCTGCGCCCGCAGGAGCTGCGCCTCCCGCTCGCCTTCGGCCACACGGATATTCGCCTGCTTCAGGCCTTCGGCTTTCAAGATCGCCGCCTGCTTATCGCCCTCGGCCACGTTGATGGCGGCTTCGCGCGTGCCCGTCGACTCCGTCACCACGGCGCGGCGCACGCGCTCCGCCGTCATCTGGCGGTTCATCGCCTCCTGCACTTCGCGCGGCGGGATGATCTCGCGGATCTCGACGTTGGTCACCTTGACGCCCCAGCGCTCGGTCACCTCGTCGAGCTTGACCCGCAGCATCTGATTGATGTGCTCCCGCTGCGACAGGACGTCGTCGAGAGGGATGCCGCCGATCACGGAGCGGAGCGTCGTGGTGGCCATGCCCTGGGCGGCGGCTTCGAAGTTGCCCACCTGCAGGACAGTCTGCACGGCGTCGACGACCTTGTAGTACCAGAGGAAGTCGATGGCGATCGGCGCGTTGTCTTTGGTGATCGAGGTCTGGTGCGGAATCTCACGCAGCTGCTCGCGAAGATCCACCTTGCGTCCTTGCTCGATGAACGGGATGAGCAGCACCAGGCCGGGGCCGCGCGGGCCGACGCAGCGGCCCAGCCGGAACACCACCAGCCTCTCGTACTCCTGCACGATCCGGATGGCGCTGGAGAGGATCAGAAGCGCCAGGACCAGAACGGTGCCGGCGAGGCAGAGGCCGGCGATGGTGAACTCCGTCTGAAATTGAGGTGCCAAGAGCGCGGTCGCGTCCATGAGTTTCCCTCCTGAGTCACGAATCGTACACGGGTTCCACGGTGAGGATCAGGCCGTCGCGATCGATCACGCGCACGGGCTGTCCTTCCGCCACGGGTTTCTCGGCGCGCGCCGTCCACAGCTCGCCGCCGACATAGACCGAGCCGACCGGATCGAGGGCCGTCCGGGCCTCCCCGACCTGCCCCTTGACGGCCGAAGGATCGTGAGCCAGCCGGGCCCGGGCCGAGGCCAGCACTTTCCGGATGGCCAGCCAGAAATAGCCCAGCGTCAGCACGGAGGTGAGCCCGGCCACGAGCGGGTGAACGGCCGGGCCGCCGCTTTCGCGGACAAAAAGGAAGGCCGAGCCGAGGGTGAGGGCGACGGCCGAAAGCGCCAGCCAGATCACCTCGCGCCGCCTCCAGAGGGAGAGGGTGAAGAGAACGGCTCCGACGCCCAGAACGATGAGCGCCCACGGGCTGAGCGTCAGGGAGATCATGCCCAGGCCCGCCAGCGCCAGGGTGAGCGCGGCGAGCATCTCCAGAACGCCGGTCCCGGGCGCCACCAGGGCCAGCGCAGCGAGCCAAAGGCCGGCCACCAGGACAAGATAGACCAGATCAGGGAAAATTGGAGTGGACATCCAGGTCATGGGCACCTCCTCGCCAAAGCCGGGTCGATCTCAGCATAGGCCAGGAGGCCGGCCGCTGCATGCCCCGGAGCCGACAGAATGCCGACAATTACACACGCTTGTCGTAGAGCCGATAGGTCTTGTAGACCTCCCCACCCATGAAGCGGATCCCCCGGTTCATCATCATGTTGTTTTCGAGGATCCAGCTCATCTCCACTTTCTGATAGCCGCGGCGGGCGCCGCTCCTGGCGGTCTCCAGGTACATCAGCGCGTCCACACCCTGGCCCCGATACTCCGGCAGCACGCCGAGGGCCAAGACCCGGATCCACCGCACGCGGCGGCGCACTTTCCAGTGCCAGAGCAGCTTGAGCGTGGTCAGGGATTCCAGGGCGCCCGGGCGGGGGTAGGCCAGGCGAAGCGGCTCGCTCAGGTCCGGCAGCGTGAGCCCGAAGCCCACCATCTCCCCGTCGGCCTCGACGATCACGACAAGCTCAGGGTCGATGATCGCCTTGAGCTGCTTGCCCAGGTGATCAAACTCGGGGTCGGTCATGGGGACGAATCCCCAGTTGCGTTCCCAGGAGCGGTTGTAGACTCTCTTGACCTGCTCGACCTCCCGGTCGAACTCCTTCATGTTGAGGCGCCGCACGTGCAGCTTCCCGCGCTGGCGCACCTTTTCCGCCACGCGCAGGAGCTTGGGAGGGAAGCCTTCATCGCTGTCGAAACGGGATAGCGGCGTCTGGTAGGCCCACAGGTCCATGGCCTTGCGGTAGCCGGCCGCTTCGAGGTAGTCGGCGTAGATGCGGGGATTGTAGGTCATCAGGATGCGGGGCGCGTCGTCGAAGCCGTCGACCAGGAGGCCCACCTCGTCGTTGGTGGAGAACTGCGCCGGGCCGAGGATAGTCTTGTGGCCGGCCTGCCGGGCCCAGGCCTCGGCCGTGGCCAGCAGGGCGCGGGCCGCTTCCGGATCATCCAGCACCTCGAAGAAGCCGAAGAAGCCGGTGTTCACTTCCTGGAATTCGTTGTAGCGGTCGTTGGTGAATGCGCCGATCGTCCCGACGACTTTTCCGTCGCGTCGGGCGAGGAAGTATTCCGCCCGGGCGTGTTGGAAGAACGGGTTCTTGGAGCGATCGAGAAACGAACGCCGCTCGGAAATCAGCGGCGGCACCCAGTGGCGGTCGTTCTTATAGACTTCCCAAGGGAACTGAATGAACTCGAGGATCTCGCGCTCGGTCTGCGCGGGGGTGATCCAGACGTCTGCCATCGATTGGCTCCGCGAGCGAAGGTGGCCGGATTATACAACCGGCCTTGCAGGCGGGGAAACGATTGGGGAGGTCGGGAGGCTGACGCCGAACAAGGGTGATCGGTGAACGGTGATCGGTCGAGGGCACCTGGGCACCTGGGCACTAGGGCGTAGGTACCTGGGTGCCTGAGTGCCTGCCTTACCAATCCCTCGTAACCGATCCCCCCTGACGTTGTGTCAGGGCATCCTGACCCCGACACCGATAGGACCGAAGGTCTCCTACCGGGCCTGCCACTTTGCCTTCCTTGTCCGGGAGACCTGCGGCCAGGTGTTCGACTGGGTCAGGAGACCCTCGCCGAACAAGCCACCCCCACCCCAACCCTCCCCCTGAAGGGGGAGGGCGTGCTATCATTCCGGCTTGAGGGCGGCCTCATCGTGGAGACATATCCCCTGCTCCTCACGCTCGGTGTCCTCTTGTCCTTTGTATGGCTTGCCCTCACCGGCCCGGAGCGCTCACGAGGCGCCCAGATCGATGCGGGGTTGGCCGCCCTGGCGGGAGGTCTCATCGGCGCCCGGGCAGCCTTCGTCCTCGCCCACCCCGCGTACTACTCTACGCATCTCGTGGAGGCCTTCTGGTTCTGGCAAGGGGGCCTGAGCTGGGCCGGGGGCGCCGCCGGCGCCTTTCTCGGCCTGGCGCTCTTCTCTCTCTTAGCCCGCCGCCCTCTCTGGCCGGCCGCCGACGCCCTTGCCATGCCGGCCGCGATCCTCTCCCTCGCCGCCTGGACGGGTTGTTGGGCCGAGGGCTGCGCGTTTGGGCGGCGCGTGGCCGCGGGGCCCTTCTCGCCTGCGAGCGCGGATTTCTTCGGCGGGATTGCGCCGCGCTGGCCTACTCAGGCCGCCGGCGTGCTCCTCAGCCTGGGCGCAGTGGCTCTCGCCTACACCCTCGGCGCCCAGAAAGCGCCGACGGGAGTGGCCTTTGGCCTCACCCTGTCTTTCCTGGCGGCGGGCTCCTTGGCCCTCGCCTTTACCCGCGGCGACCCTGGCCCGTCGCTGGCCGGCCTGCGGGCCGACGCCCTCGGCTCGGCCGCCGTCCTGCTGGCCTCGGCCGCGATCACGGCCGCGCGCCTGCGGGCTCGATGAGGGATAGCCGGCTGATGGCACGCCTCACCCTCGCCCTTGCTCAGATCGCCACCCGCCTCGGCGACGTGGATGCCAACCTCGAGAAGCATCTCGTATGGATCGAGGATGCACGCGCTAAGGGAGCCGACCTTGTGATCTTCCCCGAGCTCTCGCTCACCGGCTATGTTCTGCAAGACCTCACCTCCGACGTCGCCCGCCGGCCCTCACCGGACGATCCGGCCTTTCGCCGCCTCCTCCCGGCCAGCCGCAAGATCGACGTCCTCTTCGGTTTTGTCGAGGCCGATCCTCGGAGCCGTTTCTACATCTCGGCGGCCTACCTCTCCCAGGGAGAGATCGTCCACATCCACCGCAAAGTCTATCTGCCCACCTACGGCCTCTTCGATGAAGGGCGCTTCTTCGCCTGGGGCGACCAGGTGCGCGCCTTCGATACGCGCTTCGGCCGGGTCGGCGTCTTGATCTGCGAGGATTTCTGGCACGCCTCCCCGCCCTATCTTCTCTGGCTCGACGGCGCCGAGATGCTGCTTCTCATCTCGGCTTCGCCGGGTCGCGGGCTCAACCGTGACGATCGCCTCGACTCGGCCGGCTGGGTGGAGCGGATCAACCAGGCCTACGCCAGCCTGTTCACCACATACGTGGCCCACACCAACCGCGTGGGATTCGAGGACGGTCTCAACTTCTGGGGCGGCGCCACCCTCTATGACCCGGACGGATCCCTTCTGGCGCACGGCCCCTACTTCCAGGAGGCCCTCACCCTGGCGGAGATCGATCTGGCCCAGATCCACCGCACCCGCGCCCGGCTGCCGCTCCTGCGCGACGAGCGCACCAGCATGGTCCAGCGTGAGCTGGCGCGCATTCTGGGCAATGCCGCGTAGGGGCGTTCCACGGACCGCCCCCGCCTCGAGGTCGCTATGACCGAACCCAAGCTCTCCCTCGAGATCAACACCGACCTGGCGCGCCGGATCCTGACGGAATTCCTGCGCACGGAGATCCAACGCGCCGGCTTCACTCGCGCCGTGGTCGGCGTCTCGGGAGGGCTGGATTCGTCCGTGGCCTGTTATCTAGCGGCGGAGGCGCTCGGGCCCGAGAACGTCCTTGCTGTCCGCATGCCCTACAAGACCTCATCACCGGAGTCCCTCGAGCATGCCCACCTCGTCGTGGACGCCACAGGCGTCGAGGAAGCCACGATCCCGATCACCGAGATGGTGGATGCTCATTTTGCCCGCTTTCCCGACGCCGATGCCGTCCGGCGCGGCAACGTCATGGCCCGCGCTCGTATGATCATCCTCTACGATCAATCCGCGGCCACGCATGGCCTGGTCGTCGGGACGGGCAACAAGACCGAAATCCTCCTCGGCTACACCACCCTCTACGGTGACGCCGCTTGCGCCGTCAACCCCCTGGGCGATCTCTACAAGACCCAGCTCCGCCAACTCGGCCGCGCCCTGGCCATCCCGGAGGTGATCCTCACCAAGCCGCCGTCGGCCGAGCTCTGGCTCGGCCAGACGGATGAGGGCGAGCTCGGCTTCACCTACGACGAGGTCGATCGCCTCCTGCTCCTGCTCGTCGACGGGCGCTACACGCCCGGGGCCTGCGTGGAAGCAGGCTTCGAGCGCAAGTTTGTCGAAAGAGTGGTCGAGCGCATCCGCCGCAACCAGTTCAAGCGAATGCTCCCGCCGATCGCCAAGCTGAGCAATCGGACGGTCGGGTATGACTTCCTGTATCTCAGGGATTGGGGGACATAGAGGGCCGGTGAGGGTGCACGCCCTGGTGCACATCCGAATCGCCGGTGATCAGTTACTCAGTGATCAGTAACTCTGTGATCAGCCATTCGGTGATCAGTCGCTCGGCGATCAGTTGCCCAGTGATCGGTTGCGCCATGATCGAATTCACTGATCACTGTTCACTGATCTCTGATCACCGATCACCGTTCACCGATCACTGATCACCTTTCACTGATCACCTTTCAGCGATCTCCGTTCACCGATTGCTCCCATGCCCTTCGCCCTTCCCCCCGCCCTGCGCCACCGGCGCTACCGTCTTCTCTGGCTCGGGATGCTCATCTCCGTCGCCGGCACGCAGATGCAGATTGCGGCCATCCTGTGGCATGTCAATGAGTTGAGCGGGGAGCCGATCGCACTCGGGGGTGTGGGGTTGGCGCGGATCGCCCCGGTGCTCATCTTTTCGCTTCTGGCGGGCGCCCTCGCCGACACATGGAACCGCCGGCGTCTGATGCTCCTCACCCAGACGACCCTGGCCCTCCTCGCCGCGCTCCTCGCGTGGATCACGAGGACGGGTCACGACACGGTCTGGGTGATTTACGCGATCACGGCGGTCACAGCCGGCGTGACCGCCTTCGACTTGCCGGCCCGCCAGTCGCTGATCCCCAATCTCGTCCCACGGGAGCACCTGACCAACGCCTTCAGCCTCGGCTCGATCGCCTTCCAGACCGGCGCCATCGTCGGCCCGGCGCTCGGCGGCCTGGTGCTCGCGCGCCTGGGGCTCGACTGGGCCTACTGGATCAACGCCCTTTCCTATGTAGCCGTGATCATCGCCCTGCTCATGATGGGCCCGGTGCATCAGGAGGCCCAGCCGGCCGCCAGCGGAGGCGTGAGCCTGGCGGCGGTCGCCGAAGGCGTGCGCTTCATCCGCGGCCAGCCCATCGTCCTCTCCAGCATGCTGCTCGATTTCTTCGCCACATTCTTCTCCTCGGCGACGGCGCTCTTGCCGATCTTCGCCAAAGAGATCCTCGGCGTGGGCCCCTTGGGATATGGCTGGCTGGTTTCGGCACAGTCGGTCGGCGCGGTGTGCGCCGCGACGGTCATCTCCATTCGCGGCCAGATCCTCGGCCAGGGCAAAGTGCTCCTGCGGGCCGTGACCGTCTTCGGGCTGGCGACGATCGTCTTCGGCCTCTCCCGCAGTTATTGGCTCACCTTCGGCGCCCTTACCGTGGCTGGAGCCGCCGACTCCGTGAGCACGATCCTGCGCAACACGATCCGCCAGCTCCAGACCCCCGATCGCCTCCGGGGCCGGATGGTGAGCGTCAATCAAATGTTCTTCATGGGAGGGCCCCAGCTCGGGGAGTTGGAGGCCGGGCTCGTCGCCCAGCTCTTTGGCGCGCCGTTCTCCGTCGTCAGCGGAGGGGTCGGCTGCCTGCTGGCCGTGGCCTGGGTGATCCGCCGATGGCCGTCGCTGCAGCGCTACCGAGGGGACGAGCCCGCGCTGGCGACGTAGAGGTGATGAGCTGTTCGGACAACGGGCGCCGAGAGCAAGGCGAGCGCAAGCAGAAACAGGGGCCAGGGAAACTCCACCGGAAGGGCGCGCCGGATGGCGAGCGTCCCTCCTCCCAGTGCTCTCAGGGCATCGGCCATGAAGCAATAGAGGGCCAGGGCCGCCCCGGCTGCAGCCAGCGCCCACGCGGCGCGGCCCGGCAGGGGGGAAGCCACGTGGGAGAGATCACGCGCCAGGAGAGTCCCCCCGGCCAGCATCAGTGCGGCGATCGCCGCGGGCGCCCAAACCGGCCCCCACCACGGCAGTGGGATCAGAAAGAGCACATCCCAGTCGAGGAGCGAGTGGGGCCAGCCGGTGATGACCTTCAAGAACACATAGTAGAGGAGATCCCAGGCACCGAAGGCGGCGACGGCAAGCCCGAGGCGAGACCGCCAGGTCCGGCCGGCCAGGGCCCCGATGAGGAAAAGCATCACCAGCGTGGCCGCCTCCCGGACCAACTCGACCTCTCCGAGGCCTCCCACCAGAGGCAGCGGGTCCGGCTGGTAGGGTTCGATGCGCTCGATGAGGACCCGCAGGTAGGCCACCACCGAAGCCTCCACCCATGCCATCGCCGCGGCAAAAGCCATCACCGCTCGCCAACGAGTGCCTTGTCTCAATCCGTCCTCCCGGGTGCCGGCGCGGATTCTTGCACGCTGGTCCATCTCTCTGTATAGCAGGGGCATGTGGGCCAGGTAAAGCACCTGCGTGCAACAATCAGGGCACGCGGGTGCTTGACAT